>WBUR01000034.1 GCA_008933615.1 bacterium
GGAGACAGGGTGGGGTTGTATTCGTCCCCCTTGCAAAGGGGGTTAGGGGGATTTCTCCCCCACAAAATATTCAATAAAAATAATTGACAAATGACCTGAAGGTGGCTACATTTTTTTGCTTATCTAATACTCATTAAGAGTTAAACTTTTTTAACAAAACCAGATCGTTTTCAAAAATGACATCAAAGACTTCAAATATTGAGCATCTCAATAGACAAATACCTCCTGAAGCACATACTGCAATGTACAACTTCCACAAATATTGGTCGAGAAAAACTTGGAATGTTGTCGGTAAGTTTATAGAGACTTATTGTCCAAAAGGTAAAATTGTATTTGATCCCTTTGGAGGAAGTGGCGTAAGTGCAATTGAGGCATTGAAAATTGGCAGGAAAGCAATTATTTGTGATTTAAATCCATTAGCTACAGAACTGATCCGCCTAACTATTAAGCCTGTTGCACTACTATCGCTTCAAGAAGCATTTCAACGTGTAGAATCAAAAGTAAAAAAGAAAATTCTTGAGTTATACGAAACTAAGTGTAGAAAATGCAAACATATTTTCCCATTTGACGTTGCCATCTGGAAGGATAATAATATAACGAGCATCAGGTACTATTCTTGTCCAAAATGTGGGGCGTCACAAATGAAAAAAAATCCCCCCATAGTTTTTGATGAGAATAAAATTAAGGAAATTTCAAAACATAAAATAAAAGAATGGTACCCAGACAATAAATTGTACTACAATGGAATGCCTTTTAAAGAAAAACAAAAATATGAGTCTATAGATGAGTTATTTACAAAAAGAAATTTGTATGCGCTCGCTATTTTGATGGATGCAATCGAGAAGGAACCTAATGCAAGTCTAAAGGATTTTTTGAAAATTGGTTTCACTTCAATTTCTCATCTCTGCACTAAAATGACTCCCGTTAGGCCAACTAGACCAATGAGTTCCGCATGGACTCAGCATAGTTATTGGTCAGCCAATGAATTCATGGAATCTAACGTCTGGGACAAATTTGAAAGTGGGATTACTGGAAAACAAGGGCTTATAAAAGCGAAAGAAGAATCAAATAGTTATTTCGAAGAAATAAAATTCGGAAAAACTTTTAAAGACGTAATTGGTGGGGATGCAGATATTTATATTCACGAAGGGTCATGTCTTGATTTGATGAATGAAATGTATAAAACTTATCATGAAAAAGGCTGTGTAGATTACATTTTTACAGATCCACCATATGATTCATCAATCCAATATGGAGAGTTATCGTATATGTGGGTTGCTTGGTTGGGGAAAGACAAAGACTATTTGGAAACAATAGAAAAAGATGAGATAATTCATAATGAAAAGCAAAAAAAGAGTTTCGATGTTTATCACTCATTATTAAAAAACAGCTTCCTAGGAATGTTTAATGTCTTAAAGCCAGATCGATATTTAACGCTCACATTTCATAACCCTACTTTTAAAATAAGAAATGCAACCATAAGGGCGGGTGTACTTTCTGGTTTTGAATTGGAAAAGATTCATCACCAAGAATTAGCTCACTCTTCACCAAAATCATTGCTTCAGCCTTTTGGTTCAGCGCAAGGGGATTTTTACTTGCGATTTTATAAGCATGACCTAGGAATTAAGGGAAAAACTCCTGAGGCAATAGACGAGCATCGATTTGAGAAAATTGTTGTTGAAACGACAATAAAAATCCTTGCTGAGAGGGGCGAGCCAACCCCATATACAATTATTATCAACGCTATTGACCCTGAGTTGACTAGACATGGCTTTTTTTCTGAACTACATTCAGGGCTTGATGTAAACGAGGTGCTAAGAAAACATACGGACAAAGAATTTGCTTTGGTGTCTGCAAAAAGTGGTTCAGCTTCCGGTAAGCTTTGGTGGTTTAAGAACCCTAAACAGGTACCAAATCTTGAAAAGATACCATTAACAGAAAGAGTTGAAAAAACCGTTCTATCACAATTGCAGGCAAAAGGTAAGGTAACATTTACTGATATGTGGGATGCAGTAAGTATTACATTTCCAAATTCACTGACATCAGATCAAACAAGCATAAAAGAAGCATTGGAAGCGTATGCTCGACCAATGCATGGTGGATTCTGGCTTATAAAATCAAATTTTAAGACAGATGCAATTGAAAAAGAGCATACAACAATCATAGCTTTGCTTGCTGAAATCGGAAGAAAGGAAGGTTACTTTGTATACATTGGTAAAAACGAGCAAAGCCACGTTATAAATAGTCCAATATTGAAAAATTCTGGAGCTTTGAGCCAATATATGGATTACAAAGACGTTTCTAAACTTAAGAACATTCAAAACCCGGACGTCATTGACGACATTGATATTTTGTGGATAAAAGGAAACAGAATTGTTTTTATGTTTGAAATCGAGAGCACTACCTCAATGACAAGTGCTTTACAAAGAGGTTCAAATGTTGAGCAATCAGTGACTAAAGTAATGCTCTATCCGGTAGATAGACAAAATCAATTCAATCAAAAAATGAAATCTCCATTGTTTGGCGAGCGTTTTAAGAGTGATAATTGGAAAATAATATTGTTTGATGTCTTATATGCTAATTGGAGCAAAAATAAGCGAAATATCGACATTACAAAATTATTTTCTGAACCAACAACTATCAAAGCAAAGAAAAATGTTGACGAAGACCAAATTTTATTGTTTTAAAGTATCAGATAGCTTACAAGAAGAATAAGGTCTATTTATCGCCGTACAAATACAAGAAAGGATATGTCCATACCAAAAGAAACGGAACTGATCGGGATGAAAAAGGCAAGTGACGCAGTTGCCTGCGCTTTGAAGAGAATAAGTAACTACCCTCGCTGACCCATTTCGCGCCTTGTTTGTGTAGCCGGAGCGTTAGCGGTCAGCTTGGAGAAATCGAAACTTCCCACTGACTGCAAGAAATTTACGAAAACAAAACCGATTTAAAATAACATTAGATTTAAACAAAGAGTTCTATGAAAGCACAAGGCAAAACCGTTAAGGATATTTTATTAAACGTACCCGAGGATAGGTTCAAATCTTTTAATAAACTGCACGATGTCATCGTAAAAAACCTGCCCAAAGGATTTGAACCCGCCATTAGTTACGGCGGACTGGGTTATGTGGTGCCGCATAAACTGTACCCTGCAGGCTACCATTGCAAGCCTGAAGAGCCGTTGCCTTTTGCCGGCATTGCCTCGCAAAAAGGATCCATTAATTTTTATCACATGGGCATTTACAGCGATCCGAAATTATTAAAATGGTTCGTGGGCGAATATCCTAAACACAGCAGACAAAAATTGGATATGGGTAAGAGCTGCGTGCGTTTTAAGAAGATAGAAGAGATACCTTACGAACTCATCGGTGCATTAATGAAAAAGATGAGCGTTAAGGAATGGATCGCGATGTATGAGAAAAATTATTTAAGGAAATCGAATAAGAAGTAACAAGTGCAATTGAACCAATGATCACTAAATAATTTAATTTATGGAAAAAACAACGGACAAAGAGTTTTTAAACGAATGTAAGAATAGGATAAACAGCTCCTTCCAACGACTTTATCATTGCCTCGAGCAACTTGATGACAAACAAATTTGGTGGCGGCCCAATGATAAAATGAATTCTATCGGGATACTCATTACGCACACTTGTGGAGCTTTCAGACAATGGACCATTACTATCATGAACAACGAAGAAGATGTGAGAGACAGGCCGGAGGAATTTTTAGACGACAGCAAGATAAATAAACAAGAATTGCTTCAGTTGGCGACAAAACTCAAATCTGATTTTATAACAGCAATCAATAATCTTGACTCTTCACGGCTTACCGAACAGAGACGTATACAGGGATACGATACAACGCTGATGAGCGCAATCTTCCGCGCACTTACACATGTAGAAGGACACGTCGGACAAGTAGTGTTGCTCACCAGAATTCAGTTGGACCATAATTATAAAATCTTTTGGACACCGCAGACCGATGAACAACGAGCGGAACGAAAAAACAAACATTAAAATATTGCAGACAGTTTTTCCCGCGGCCAAGTTTCCGCCACCTAAAATTCTTGAGGATGAAATCTTAAAAATTGTTCCACTCATTGACAGGGACTTTGAAAGCCTATTTGAAGCAGCTTCTGATCCCTTAATTTGGGAACAACATCCTACCAGCGATCGATATAAAAGAGAGGTATTTCAACTCTATTTTGATGAAGCTATATCAGGTAAAACTGCTTTTTTAATAATTGACAAGTCAACTAATAAAGTCATTGGTTCAACGCGTTATTACGATTATAAACCTGAAAATTCGAGTATTGCGATTGGCTATACGTTTTTAGCAAGACCATATTGGGGTGGACTATATAATAAGTCTTCCAAAAAACTGCTCATTGACTATGCCTTTCAATTTGTTGACAAAATATATTTTCATATAGGAGCGAACAATATTCGTTCACAATTGTATCAAAGACAAATGGTCGCCGGGTTATGCGGCAAAAGTAGAGTGGTTCAAAAATAAGATCAATAAAGGCCTTAAGATCAAAATAGCCGTTGACAAACAGGGCAAACAGCTTGGGTTCATCGAATATATCCCTTCCGAACTTGCATGGCGGCCTGTCAAGGCGGACGATTATCTTTTTATACAATGTATCGGTCTTTTCGTTAAAGATGCGCGTCATCAAAATATCGGTTCCTCTTTGATCGGACATTGTGAAAAAGACGCAAAGAAATTGAATAAAACGGGTATTTGTGTCATGAGCAGTGACGGCCCATGGATGGCCAACAAGTCACTCTTTGAAAAAAATGGTTTTTTAATGGCTGACCAACTTGAACGGTTTGAATTAATGTACAAAGCGTTTGGTAAAAGCCTGAAGCCGCAATTTGTCGACTGGACAAAAGGACGGGAAAAATACAAGGGATGGCATTTAGTCTATTCAGATCAATGCCCGTGGCACGAAAAGTCCATTACCGACCTCATGCAATCGGCGTTGGATCATGGGGTCGAACTAAAAGTGAAAAAACTGGCCACGCCTAAAGAAGCTCAGAACGCGCCATCCGGTTTCGGGACTTTCAGCCTGCTCAAAGACGGCAGATTACTTGGCGACCATTACCTGAGCAGAACAAGATTTGAGAATATTTTGAGACAGGAAATGAGAAAAAAATAATTACGTAAGGCTCCTTCGTGGCGAAATCATCGCGTTATTTGAAAGGATTACAACTGTGATACGAAGCCTCTTTATCGCGCTTGTAGTTCTTTCTTACGGTAAAGAATTCAATCATGATCGATTTAAATATGGAAATACTGGATATCACCACTTGCAAACCATTGTGAACAAATTAGAATAGCGCAATATGACAAATAAAAATAAGTTGTCACCGGAACAACGTAAAGAACTGCTCAGAACGTTGAAAACCCGTTTCGAGAAAAACATGAACCGCCACAAGAGTCTTGAATGGGCTAAAGTACAAGCAAAGTTGGAAGCTCATACTGAAAAACTGTGGTCGCTCCATGAAATGGAAAGAACCGGCGGTGAACCGGATGTAGTTGGCCATGATAAAAACACAAACGAATACTTGTTTTATGACTGTGTGGCGGAAAGCCCTGCCGGCCGCAGAAGCTTTTGTTACGATCGTGAAGCGCTGGAGTCAAGGAAAGAACATAAACCAAAAAATAATGTTATGGATATGGCAGCCGCCATGGGTATCGAACTTTTGACGGAAGAACAATATCGAGAATTGCAGAAACTTGGAAATTTCGATACGAAAACATCGAGCTGGGTAAAAACGCCTCCGGAGATCAGAAAACTCGGCGGCGCCATTTTTTGTGATCGCCGCTACGATACAGTCTTTGTCTATCACAACGGCGCAGATTCGTACTATGCCGCCAGAGGATTCCGCGGATTACTAAGAGTTTAATTTTTGAACTTGAATCGAAATCGAGCATAATGACAACTATTGGAAAAATTGAGAGCTTATGGCGTTATCCGGTCAAAAGCATGC
Source organism: bacterium (assembly GCA_008933615.1). Lineage (NCBI taxonomy): Bacteria > bacterium. Next base: position 6,000 of record WBUR01000034.1, read on the forward strand.
GCGGTGAAGAGATGTCGGAAATATTTGTTGGATTTGCCGGTGTCTATGGCGACCGATGCTACGCTTTCAAGAGTTCATCAGCCCGTAAAGGAGCTCCCTATTTAACAGCAAGCACGCAGCAGCACATGCTGCGTTACCGCCCGCAGTTTCGTTATCCGGAACGGGCGGCTGAACCGCCAAATTTGACCGAGGCTATGAGCATCGAACCCGGTATAACCTATGCCAATGGCGACATCGGTGATCTGATGGTGGATGTCATTACGCCTTCAGGAACGATCGTCGCCATTGATGATCCAAAACTTGTGCACATGCTCAGCGAAGGACTTAGTGCACAACATCAACTTTCGCTGGTTCGATCGGATCGCGCGCTAACCGACTGCCGCCCGGTTTCGTTGATAAGCATGCAAACCGTCAAACAGTGTGAAGCCGAGATGAAGATCCCGCTTGATAAGCGACGGTTTCGGGCAAACCTGTACGTTGATCTTTCTGCGGGTGCCGGTTTTGCCGAAGATGAATTTGTTGGCCGTAAACTGCGCATCGGTTCACAGGCGGTTGTCGCGATGCTCGAACGTGATCCGCGCTGCAAGATGCTCTCACTTGATCCCGACACCGGCGAACACAACCCGGATATACTTCGAAAAATCGTCAACACACACGATAATTTTGCGGGAGTTTATTGCGCTGTTCTGGTTGAGGGAAAGATTGCGAAGGGTGATTCGGTGGAAATTTTGGATTAATTTAACATCTTAAGAGAGGCGGGACATCTTATAATATCGGCACGGCTTGTGTGCCAAAAGTGCACTCGAACTATCATCATTACAATTTTATCAGGAGGAAAGGTTTATGAAAATCAAATCATTGCTTTTCGGTGGCTGCTTGATAGCATCTATAGCCTGCGTGGTTTATTCCAATTCCGCTTCTAGTATCGAGGGATGGCATATGGCGGGAACAAATCCTAAAGATTACGATCTGGGAAAAGACACCAAAATTTTTCATTCCGGAAAGAGCAGTGCTTTCATGCAGTCGAATAAGGAAACTATTCAGGGTTTTGGCACGCTGATGCAAACCATAAAGGCCGATTCTTATTTAGGGAAACGGGTTCGAATGACCGGGTACATAAAAGTGGACAACATAAACGGCATGGCTGCGATGTGGATGAGAGTAGACAGCAAAGACACTCCACCGATTCAGCTAAGTTTCGACAATATGAGCAATCGCGGAATCAGTTCTGCATCCGACTGGAAAAAATGTGAAATTGTTTTAAATGTGCCCGCGAATAGCGGCGCCATTGCATTTGGCGTGCTTCTGCGTGGAACGGGCAAAATTTGGTTTGATGACGTACAGTTTGAGGCAGTCGATCTGAGCGTTGCCACAACCGAGATGAATATGGCGCCTCAATTTCCAAGTGAACCTGTCAATTTAGGGTTTGAAAAATGATTACGATACGACTGAGAGTGAAACCCGCCAATTTAGAAAATAAATCAATTACAGTTCAAAAAAGGAGCTGATATGGAAAAGAAACCATCGAATAAACTAGTTGACGGAGCAAAATGCAAAGTAATCGGCAGCGTTCACGAGGGAAAATCCGGAACATTAACCGATATTAAAACCGGCAAGACAGGCCATATTTCGATTACCGTTGTGCAGTCAAACGGCGTCAGATTCAAGACGCTGGCAAAAAATGTCGTTGTTGTGAAGAAGTAATTTCATCATTTGTATAAATATTACAAAAACTAACCTACGGTAACTTCCTCGCATTCGACGGGGCTTGAAAATGGCGATCTTTGATTTCTTTACTTGTAAACTAAAATGTCTTAAAATTGATTAACAAAAAAATGTATATGAAGTTTACTGAAAAGTATGGTACTGATGTTTTTCAAGAAGGTGATTTGTACATACCAAATAAAAAACCATTAGCCATACTTTGTCTCTATCATGGCGGATTCTGGCTGATGCCGTACGGCCGGGAACAGTTAACACCAATCGCAATTGATTTGGCCCGCAAAGGTTTTATAGTATGGAATGTGGAATATCGGCGGATTGGTGCAGTTGGAGGAGGATGGCACGGCACATTTGATGACGTTATTTCTTCGATAAATCATCTCAAAACCCTTTGCCGAAAATATCATCATTTTGATTTAACGAAGGTTGTTGTAATCGGCCACTCGGCGGGCGGACAACTGGCAATATGGTCAGGGAAACAATATGAGAACCGTTCTTTTACTGCTGATATGCTGCAAATTAGACCTAATCAGATTATTGGGCTGGCTCCCGTTGTAAATCTTGAGAAAGCATTTAAGAATAAACTTGGCAACAACTCAGTATTTCAACTGCTTGGCGGTTCTCCCAAAGATGTTCCTGAGCGATATGCTTGTACTGACCCGATGAGAATGGTACCGTTAAATACTCCTCAGTTGTTGATACACGGAAGTCTTGATGATGAATTGCCGATTGAATGGACACGAGACTACGTGCGTTCTACCCAAGTTGCAGGCAGCGATATTGAGTACATAGAAATAAATGATGGGGGGCACATGGACTTTGTTGATCCTGATAGTAATTCTATTTCGATTTTGTATAATTGGTTGCTTTGTAAATACAATGTGAGTGAGATTACTAAATAAAACCGCAGACTGCTTGTAAATATACGATACCACTACTGCAAGCAATTGACAAGCCCTCTTCACTAACAGGAGGCCTGATGAAGATAAAATACGTTCTTGGAAAAAAAGTAGACAAGGAAGTTGTAAAAGTTCAAACAGAATGGTAATTCCTATGGCGGAAATAAAAAAGGCAGTCGTTTCATTTAACGGGGATTTATATGAAAAAAGGAAGACTAGAAGCATTTAGTGACGGAGTACTGGCCATCATCATTACCATTATGGTCTTGGAAATGAAAGTTCCGCACGGCCATGATCTGGCTTCGCTTCAACCGCTTATTCCTGTCTTTATCAGTTATATTCTGAGTTTTATCTATATAGGAATTTATTGGAATAACCATCACCACTTGCTGCATACTGTGAACGAGGTGAGCGCCGGCGTGTTGTGGGCGAACCTGCATTTGCTTTTTTGGTTGTCCTTAGTTCCTTTTGTGACGGGCTGGATGGGAGAGAATCGCTTTGAACCTATTCCGGTGGCGTTGTATGGAGTTATCCTGTTAATGGCCGCAATTGCTTACTGGATATTGCAGACTCAGATATTGCAAAAACACGGCAGTCAATCGATACTCGCGAAAGCCATAGGAAAAGATCTAAAAGGTAAAATATCGCCCCTACTTTATATTGTTGCTATTTTATCCGCGTATTTTAGTTCCTGGATTGCGGGAGGCATTTATGTTCTTGTGGCTTTGATCTGGATCATTCCGGATAAACGAATAGAACGTGTATTCAACGAGGCAACAGATATCAGACCGTAACCTGCTAAGTCAAGTTGTAACTTTCGGCTAATTCTGCGTATGAATCAGAAGCATCTTTCTCCGTAATTAAAAAACAAATTCTTGTTATCCGGTAATTTTTCCAACAGTGCTATGACCCAAGCAAAACCCTTTCTGCAGCGCCTCGATTTTCAGTGGTTTGCATCGTTCGCGTTATGGACGCTTTTTGCCGCTCTTTCACTCGGCCAGGCGTACTATTTCAGCTCTAATTCCGGCCAGGTTTTTCCTTTTTATTCCAGGCTGGTGTTCGAGTTATGCAACGCTTATGTTTGGGCGCTATTGTCGCCGCTTATATTTTTTCTTGGCCGCCGGTATCCAATCGAAAAGCCTGCGCTTTTTCGACATATCGGCTATCATGCCGTGTTATCGTTATTCATTGGTTTGATCCACAAGGCCGCGTCTTTCTATGGATCCGTCACGATGGCGCCGCCGGCCAATCCTATAACGTCGGATATTATTTTTTTGAAAATCACGGGCGGATGGGTGAGCAGCGTGATCATTTACTGGATCATCCTCGGTATATTTTCCGCGCTGGATTATGCGAGACGATTTCGCGAACAGAAATTATTTGCGACACGTCTCGAAGCCCAGTTGGCCACAGCACAACTTAACGCGCTCAAAATGCAGCTGCAGCCGCATTTTTTATTCAATACGCTTCATTCTATTGCTTCCCTCATGGAAGAAGACGTCAAAGCCGCTCAACGTATGCTGGCCCGGTTGAGCGAACTTCTGCGTTTGACGCTGGATCACGTCGGTGAACAGGAAGTTCCCCTATTTAAGGAAATTGAATTCTTAAAAAGTTATCTCGACATCGAAGAAATTCGTTTCCATGACCGGCTGCGCATTGAGTATCGTTTATCTCCCGACACCATGAACGCGAAAGTGCCGTCACTGATACTCCAGCCGCTCGTCGAAAATGCTATCCGCCACGGCATCGCGCCTAAAGTGAACGGCGGCACAGTCCTGATTTCAGCAGCGCTTGACAAGGATACAATGAAACTTGAAGTTCGCGACGACGGGCGCGGCGCGCCTGCCGTTAAACATGGCGTCGGTTTGTCGAACACCAATAAACGATTGGAACAGTTGTACGGTTCACGCCAGAGCTTCACGTGGAAAAACCTGCCGGAAGGCGGATTTGCCGTATCGATATCGCTGCCCTTCATGAAAGCTGACGACAATGACGTTGACAAAAATTAAAACCATCATCGTAGACGATGAAGCATTAGCGCGGCGCCGCATAAAAAAATTACTTGCGGCCAGAGCCGATGCAGACGTCGTGGCGGAATGCAATAACGGCAACGACGCAATCGCTTCGATCGAAAGCCTGAAACCCGATTTGGTTTTTCTGGATATTCAAATGCCGGAGATCGGCGGATTCGAATTGATCGAGCGTTTGGATGTAAAAAATTTTCCGGTGATCATTTTCGTAACGGCGCATGACAGCTACGCCCTCAAGGCGTTCGACATTAATGCCGTAGATTATATTCTTAAACCGTTCGACGACGAACGGTTTTATCATGCGCTGGACCGGGCTTGTGAACTCATCGAACAAAAAGAAACCGGAGCCTGGGCGAAACGGGTATTTAAAATGCTGAACGGACTGCAGCAGGAAGCCGGAGCGGCGGCCTCTGCCAGAACAAACTACCTCGACCGCATTGTGATCAAAACATCGGGGCGAATCCATTTTGCACCGACCGACGCCATTGACTGGATCGAAGCCTCGGGCAAGTATCTCGACCTTCATGCGGGTAAAAATGTACACCGAATCCGAGAGTCCATGAACGATCTTGAACAGAAGTTAGATCCAAAGAAATTCCTGCGTATTCACCGCTCCTATATTATCAATATCAGCCGCATTCGTGAAATGCAATCCTGGCACAAGGGTGAATATATGGTGATCCTTGAAAACGACACGAAGCTTGTTACCGGACGCGGCTACCGCGATAATCTGAACCTTTTACTGAACCGCCCTGCTTAACAAATTTTTCATTCCATAATTCATAAAATCAAATGTTTATATCCGGCAACTTTTACGCCCGCAGAGCGTATCATAGGAACCTGTTTATAACATATCATTTGATTTATGAATTCCACAACGTATGACTGGTGGCCGTATCTTTACGGCGCAATCCTTTTTCAAGGTTTATTTTTAGGTTTCATTCTATTAACCGCCAAAAAGGGAAATCCGTCGGCGAACCGTTATCTCGCACTGATTATGTTCATGTTCGCGCTGGCGACGGCGGAACGTGTCGCCGCCGTTTCAGGCTTAAAAGAACTGTGGCCGCATTTGTTATTTGTCTCTTCCCCTTTCTGGTTTATTCTGCCGCCTTTATATTATTTTTATGCGCGCATTTTCGTGGGCGATCCGATTCGGTTTTCAGCCGTTCATGTACTCCATGCGGTTCCTCTTGTTATCGTCATCATCTACCTCATACCGTCCTATTCGTTGCCTGCGGAAACCAAACTCAAATTTATTCGTGAACCGGATCTGATCTACGATCATCTGGAAACTTTTCTTTATTCAACATTTTATTACGGGCAAAGCCTGGTGTACTTGTGGTTATCGATAGTTACCTTGAGACACAGCGCCAATCGTAAATTGGACGGCAAATGGCATTTGATCTTGTATTCGATCTTTACGGTATATGTGTCGTTCAGCGGTATTCAATCTGTATATTTTTTTATTACCCATGAACATCTGATTCAATTTCGTATGTGGGGAATCCCAATTTACGCAATCGTTATTTATTCTCTTGCCTATACGGCAATGGTCAAACCCGAAAAACTATTCATTCCGACATGGAAATTACTCGAACAAAAAGACGGCCGTTTATCGGCGCCTGAAATGGAGAACATTATCCGCCGGCTTGAAAACCTGATGACAACTGAAAAACTTTATTTGGACTGCAATCTGAAATATTCCGACGTCGCCGCCAGACTCGGTATCAGCGTTCGCGCGCTCTCCCATGCGCTCAATGTGCATGCCGGCGAGTCGTTTAATGATTACGTCAACTCGTACCGGATACAGGAAGCGAAGTACCAAATGCTGGACGGTAAACTGAAAAGAGAAACCATTCTCTCCGTCGCATTTAAAAGCGGATTTTCAACCAAAAGCTCGTTTAATCGTATCTTCAAAAGTAATACCGGCCTGACGCCGACTGAATTTCTACAGATAACCCAACCTCAAGCGGAACACCGCACGTATACGAACTAGACTACAAAATAACTCCAACTTTCCTGCCTTAGTTTTCAATTAATACCAAGCTCTTTTCTTTTTTTCTTGTCTCATTTACCGCCAATAGGACGACATGGGGGTTATTTCTTTTTATATTTGAGTCATTATACGTGTGGATTCAACATAATTATTTCCCTAAAAAAAGGAGGAACCATGTTCACTCTGCGAAATGAATTTTATTCAAGGCTTACCTGCCTGATGCTGACTTTGATACTTTCCGTATCATCCGTTCTGGCCGAAACGGACTCATCAGGCACCCGTGCACGTACCGTATCAAAGGTTGCCGAAGGTGTGTACATGATCCGGCACAAAGATGCGCCGGACGGTTTTCCGCAGGGTAATACTACGGTCATAATCGGCGAGCGTGAAGTATTGGTGGTTGATGCGTGTTACCTGCCCTCCTCCGCAAAAGAAGACATCGCACAGATTCGCCAATGGACCAACAAACCGGTTCGGTACCTGCTCAATACCCACTGGCACTATGATCATACTATGGGAAACGGTACGTATGCCGAAGCTTTTCCTTCGATCACGATCATTGCGCACGCGGAAACGCGGAAACAAATGGAAGGATATAATCCGGGATGGTTCGAGCGGTATCCCGGCCGCGCAGATATATTTAAGCGGTATGTTGAAACGGGAAAAGATGCCAACGGTAACCCATTGTCGGAACAAGACAAGATTGATTATCGGGAATATATTGAGGGAATTGAACCCGTTTATGCGGAATTCAAATTAATTAAAGACCGTATGCCTAATCTCACATTTGACGATGCAGTGACAATTGATATCGGAAATCGGGAAATACAGATCAAACATCTCGGCAAGGGAAACACCGCCGGCGACGCCGTAGTCTATTTACCAAAAGAAAAAATTTTGATAACGGGCGATCTGCTCGATCATCCCGTGCCCTATCTCGGCGGAGGCTATCCGTCGCAATTCGCAAAAACACTTCGGAAAATGGCGCAGATGGATGCGGAAACCTTTATTCCCGGCCACGGTAACGTAATTAAAGGGAAAGTATATCTGAACCTCGTCGCAGATTTTATACAAACCGTTGTCGATGAAGTTAGTAAAGCGATCCACCGGATCGGAAACGGCCCCCGCAAACTGGAAGAGGTTCGGGAGTCCGTTCATAAATCCATCGACTTCAACGCTTGGAAAAAGAAAATCGTAGGCGAGAATAAAGCAGACGGCGATTTCTTTGACAGCTTCAGTGTGCAGGGAATTGTGACTGCCGCTTACGCGGAAGCCTGGGGGAGATGAAATTAAAATAACTTGTGATCTTACTATTTCCGTTTAACAAACGTGATTTATAAACGCTTATCGGGTTTACGCACAATCCAAAAGTAAGGGCAGCCTGAGGCCATCCAAAGGCTGATTCTATTGACACGCGCGTTCATGCTTCAACGACATCAGCATGATATTGTGAGTAAAACCCGATAAACAGATTTAATTATCATACACGGGGACTTCCGTTTGAATCTCCCCAATGGATGCCTTTTGTTCCACTATAAATCCTTTTCGCTCCGCTTTTTCTGCTCTTAATTCCAAAAGAGAAACTGATAACAGCCTGGTCACGTATCTTTTGCTTTAATTGTGTGACCCATAGGGACATAATAGAATCAGCATTTCCCTAACAATTTTTAAGGAGAAACATCATGAAAAAGCTCGTGCTATTATGGTTATTCAGCCTGGCATTTATCGCCGGCTGTTCCGATGCGCCAACCTTCGCAGGAAAACCCGACGCCCCGGACGAAACCGATAAACAGATCCTGTTTCATATTCACAATGCCGATTACGCCGCTGCGGACAGTCTGATCACCATGCGCCTGAAAGAAAAACCCGATCATCCGAAATATTATTTCCTAAAATCATCTCTGCTTTTTCATGCGCGTTATTTTTATGCAACGCAGGCCAACCGCGATTCGATCAAGAATTTATTCGGCGACTATTGCCGCCAGACCATACGCCTTGCGGAAAAGCTTCCTCCTACTACTGAAAATAAATTCTATCTCGGTTCCGCGCACAGTTATCTCAGCCGCGTACATATCATGAATCGATCCTTTACCGACGCTTATTTTGACGCGGCAACGGGTGAGGATTATCTCGAAGACGTGATCGAGGAGAACCCGGAATACTATGATGCTTATCTCAACCTTGGCGTCCTGCAATATTTCATCGCAACCCGGACGAATTGGTGGCAGTCAGGTCTCGCCTTCCTTAGCGGTATGTCCGGTAATAAGGAAGATGCGCTGAGGCAGCTCCGTCTCGTTCATGAAAAAGGCGCATTCAATAAGAATGAAGCGGGTTTCATTCTGACTCAGGTTTACCAATTCTTCGAGAACAGCACGGAGAATGCGCGGGTTTACGGAATGTGGTATCGGGATAACTTTCCAAACAACTTTTTCATGGAACGGCAATACAACATGATCGCATTGACCGATCTTATAACGCAACGCGGCGTCCAATACTTTGAATCCAATATTGATTCGCTCGCGGCCAAATACACTTTGACCAATGCGGGCCCTCTTAATGGAGTCGGTTACCGCCTGATCACGGATAATAAGACCGAGGACGCGCTGGTGATATTCCGCGTCAACATGAAACTGTTCCCGGAAGTGGCCAATTGTTACGACAGTTACGCCGAAGCGAACGCGCTGCTCGGAAGGAAAGAAGAAGCGATCAAATATTATACTATGGCATACGACAAAACACTGACCGATCAATCGCTGAATGAAGAATTCAAAAAAACGCTTCAAACAGGGATTCAGGATAAACTGAAAGAGCTTCGAAAGTAATTCAAAATAAAAGAAAGAAAAGGACCTCACTGAGTGTCCGTATGATGACTGCCTCGCTATAAAGTAAACACTTAGATCCGCTTTCTTTTTGAAAAGAAAGCGGCAAATCACGCCAAAGGCGGATCAGCCTCTGGCTGAGAAAACTTCGGGAGTGAACCCCACCCCTGCCCCTCCCCTTGGCAAGGGGAGGGAGATAGGGTGGGGTTGCGCGAACTCGGGTTTCATCGGCATTTTTATCAAGGCCGGGAATACAAATACCTAGTAATGCGCAAATGAGGTTTCGGTATTCTCGTTTTCAGGCCTTGGAAAAACGCCGCGATTGAACAGGAGTTCGCGATATCATTTCAGCAGAAAACGTGAAAAAGACTAGAAAATTTTGAAGATATTAAATTAGAGGAACTGTTTTCTGCAACCAATATAGCGAACTCCGGTTCCGGCGTTTTTCCATAGCCATAGGCTCTTTTCTTTGTTTCTTTCTTTTGAGCCAGCAAAAGAAAGAAAAGGGGAAGCAAGTCACCCGCAGGGTAACTCTTTATACTGAAAAAAACTATAAAAGGATCAACATGAAGATCATCACACGCGGGCAATTCATCAGCAAAACTCTTGCCTCCTTCGCCGGAATGGCTTTTTTCCCGAATCTCCTTTCTGCACAACAAGAAGGCGCCAAACAAACCAAACCACAAAAAGGCCCGCCGCTCGATGTGAAACTTGTGCAGGAATTTGTCGGCGCGGCGCATAAGGACTTTGACAAGGTCAAAGCCATGCTGCTTGAAACGCCCGACCTGCTCAATGCCGTTAATAACCTCGGCGGATGGGACTGGGAAGACGCCATCGGCGCCGCAGGCCACGTGGGAATTCGCGAAGAAGCGCTGTTTCTGCTCGAACAAGGCGCGCGCCCGACGATATCCGTTGCCGCGATGCTGGGAAATCTGGAGATCGTGAAAGCATACATCGCCGCCTTTCCGCAAATGAAAGACGCTGTGGGTCCGCACAAGATCTCCCTGATGCGCCACGCCAAAGCCGGCGACGAACATGCTTTGCATGTGGTGGAATACCTGAAGTCTATCGGAGCTAAAGAATAGTTAAGATCGTTTTATCATTCTGTAAGAATCTTTTTTAAACCTTTTACAATTGCGATACAAAGAAGTATCGCCGTTCATTCCAAAAAAGATCTTCATAATGACATACTGTTCCTTCCGAATAAATACCGTTTGACAAGCCGCACATCCCGCCCTAAATTCAAAGAAACCTGTAAATTCTCGTCTCAGGAAATTTAAAGAACTTTGACATGATCCAAACCGCGAAAAAGTTTTTTTCCTTTTGTTTGGCATCCCTTCTTTTGTCTTCGTGTTTCAACGCGCCGGCTGTTTCCAAAAACGATTACGCAGTATACAGCGCGATCATCGATTCATTGTATCTTGCAGATAACGAATCGGTACCGGCCGTTCCGGTATTCCGATCGGTCGGAGAAACCCGCGACTCCGTTCCGGCGGCGCTGGCTGCGAAGCTGTTTACTTCACGCGTGAGGCCAACGGTATTCGATGCCGACTCCATAGCCAAGAGCAGCGATTTCTGGGCCGGATTCAACCGGCTTTTCCCTAAATCATACGGTTACATTCATTTCTTCCCGGTCGTCTACGCGTCCGATGATTCTGCGGGCACAATTTTTGTTCGGGGTGCCGATAAATATTCCGTACACGCCACAGAAGTCCGGCTCGTCCGGAAGAACGGCGCGTGGCTTATTTTCGACACCCGCATTCTATGGACCCACTGAAACCGCTTATCCTGATGCTTTGCTGACTTTCATTCTGCAAGAATCTTTTTGTTTCAAAGCACGAACCTTCATCCAAAAAAGATTCTTTCAGAATGACATCTCTATAAATATTATTTGACAAATCCTGCCCGGGTGCCTACATTCAAATCGCCCATCGTAGTTCTTTTCTATTGTAGGATGATCAATCATGAGAGATCTAAGTGGACCCCAACAATCACCTTATATGAGGCCTTTATGAAACATCTATGTCTATTTCTTATTCTGTTTATTTCCAGCTTTCCGTGCTCGGCCCAAGATTTAAAGGGAACGATTCCTGTTGGAGGCGGAATTAGCGTTAATTATACCAGAACGGAGTTTGCCGACAAATATTTATCCTTGTGGATCAATCCAAAGGTTGGGAAATACCTCACGGATTGCGATGTTTTTGGATTTAGCATTTGGGATAATTATTATTGGAATTCGGTTTCTTATGACTCTGTTACATTGCATGATAGGGATCATTCCTTTTCATTCAATCCATTCTGGCGACGTGATTTTCCAACCTCAGATCGGTTTGGTTTCTATATACAGTGTCAGGCCGGCTTAGGATATTCAAAACGCAGGAATGCATTCCCGGGCGGTCATAATACGGATAAAACCATTGATTTTATGGCAAGGATAAACCCAGGGCTCTATTACTTTATAACCGATCGTTTAGCTTTTGAAGGTGTTTTCGGCGCCGCATCGCTGAATTCAACCTTTATGCGCGTAAATGGCCACAAGGGAACCCGCACGGATATGAATCTTAGCTTTGGTACAACGACTTTTGGCATAGGACTTCAATATTACTTTATGAAATGATCAGGTGAACCTTGCTTATCATGCGTTACGCGATGTTCAACGCTTTTTACAACCGGACCAATATGGAGGAATCATCATATGAAAAAAACGATTTTGATCATCTTGCTCGTTACGGCATCATTCTTTTCCGGTTTCACCTTAAAGACCTTACTAACGCAACAAAACAATGTACCGGAAATTAAAAAGGTTACGGGAATAGGCGGCATTTTTTTCAAATGCAAAGACCCCGCCAAATTGAGAGAATGGTATAAGGCCAATCTCGGACTAAATACCAATCGATATGGAGCCGTGTTCGAATGGTATCAAGGTGCGGACAGCACAAAGAAAGGATTTACTCAATGGAGCCCTTTTAAGGAAACAACGAAATACTTTGAGCCTTCGACAAAAGATTTTATGATCAATTACAGGGTTGAAAACGTCGAAGCGCTTATAGAAGAATTGAAGAAAAACGGAGTGACCGTTTTGGACACCGTTCAATCGTTTGACTACGGGAAATTTGTTCACATCCTTGACCCGGAAGGGAACAATATCGAACTGTGGGAACCGAATGATATCGAATATGAAAAATTAGGAATTCAATTTGGCGCCAAGACGACAAAATAAATGTAATCCTGTGGCGTTTTGAGGGGATAATTATTCATGCGGTATGAATTTGTCAATCTCTGTAATGCAAATCCCCCTCTATCCCCCTTTTCGAGGCTGTTGCAATATGACATGTTGTCTTCAAATATTTACTTGATACATGCTTTGGTATTCCCGGCCTTGATAAAAATGCCGCCGAAACCCGAGTTCGCAGTATAACTTCTGCGAAAAACGGCTTTCATTAACGTTCTAATTTAACGTATCGTGAAGACTGAGAATCGTTTTTCGCAACTCGCGCTGCGAACGAGGGTTTAGGCATTTTTATTACAGCCGAAGTTTTCTTTCCCGCTTTCTTTTTAAAAAGAAAGCGGATTAACAGTAATTAGGGTTTACAATAAACTATATGTAAGATGAACACACGCGGAAAAACCATTCTTCTTTCTTTTGCTGGCACAAAAGAAAGAAGGAAAGAAAAGTGCCTTGGGCTGTTGAAAAAATGCCTAAAATCTCCGCTCCAGCCCTAAACAAAACAAACTCGTTCCGACTTCGTCGGAACTCGGACATGTTTTGTTTTTAACGGGCTTTCGCTTCGATTTCTTGACGGCATTTTTTCAAAGGCCCGAAAACGCTGTAACGACACAATGGCACAAAAATAACTCATTCTGCAACAGCCTCGTAAAGGGCGTCAGGGGGATTGCAGATAAGATGCCGACCTTCATCAGATCTATATTCATTCAATTGAGCACGAAAACAAAATGAAGATACTGCAGCGCATTCATCCGGTTTTATTGGTTGTCATCGCCATGTTCAGCGTACAATGGGGCGCGGCGCTCGCGAAATCCCTGTTTGCCGAATTTGGCGCCATCACGGTCGTGTTCTGGCGCGTGGCGCTGGGCGCGGTCATGCTACTGATCATCGTGCGTCCGGCGCTGCGCGCCTTAAACCGTAAGCAGTGGAAGACCAGCATCATTTTCGGCATCGTGTTGGTCAGTTTGAATGTCACGTATTATTTGTCTTTGGAACGTCTGCCGCTCGGCTTGTGCGTGACCATCGAATTTATCGGACCCTTAGCCGTAGCGGCCTGGCACAGTCATCGTAAGCTCGATTTTGTCTGGGTCGCGCTGGCGGCATTCGGTATTGCGCTGCTTAATCCGTTCAGCGGGCACATCGATCCGGTCGGATTTGTCCTCGCGTTATTGGCCGGCGCTTTCTGGGGGCTTTACATTATCCTCGGCGAGAAACTGGGCAGCGCGACGCCGGGCGCGCTCGGTTTAACCGTCGCGATGAGCATCGGCACTTTGTTATTGGTGCCGGTGAAGATCATGGATGCGCCGGAGTGGCTGAATATCCTGCCCGCGCTGCCGTTTGCCGCGGCGGTTGCGCTGCTCTCGTCCGTCATTCCGTACAGTTTTGAGATCGAAGCTTTACGCCGTATACCGGCTAAAGTATTCGGCATCATGATGAGCCTGGAACCGGCCTGTGCGGCCGTCGTCGGTTTCCTCGTACTCGGCGAGCGCCTGACGCTCTTGCAATGTTTAGCCATAGCCGCCGTCATGACGGCCAGTTTCGGCGCCGCGCGCGGCACTCCGAGCGTGCCGATGGATGATTGATCGCAAAGATCGAATAGGCTGTAAACACAACCCCGGCGTCACTCTGCAAGAATCTTTTTTGAGTCCATTGGCTGGTGATAAAAAAGCTCCGCCTGCTGCGGATAGCAAAAAAACACGAACTCCTATGCCATTCTGAAAGAATCTTTTTTAAGTCCATTGCGCCGGTGATAAAAAAAGCTCCGCCTGCTGTGGATAGCCAAAAAACAAACCCCTATGTCATTCTGAAAGAATCTTTTTTTGTTTTAAGTACGAACCTTCATTCAAAAAAGATTCTTGCAGAATGACGGCTCTTATAAATAGTATTTGACAAATCCTGCCCGCGTCCCTACATTTAAAACGCTCATCGTAGTTCTTTTATATTATTGTAGGAATTTCAATCGGGTAGATTATGAAATCAGTATCATTTCTCTTTGGTTCTGGTATCTCAATTTCGGGCGGCCTGCCATCTACTAGCGCAATAACAGAATTTCTATTGTCCACAAAAAAGGTCTTTCATCATACAGACAATACTTTCATTTTTGATGAACCCCGTATTTTCTTGACAAAAAAGGATGAAATTGTTCAACGTGTTCAGAAGTTGTTAGACATTCTAAGATCATCAATCGATCAAAATTTTGAACCCCCACTTACTATTAACTATGAAGACATTTATGCACTTGCAGACGAAATTGATCGAAAACGCTATCGAAATCCTCTTGTTAGAAAGTTTTTGAAAGAAATTGATCCCCAACTAAGAAAGCTTTTAAGCAAAGATGAAGATAGAATCCTTGACAATTTATATGCTGAACAGCTTGGTATTCCTCTCTATCTAACAGAAGACTACTCCTTTGACGAATTAATTAGCTGGGCAAAAGATTACATACATTACGGCGTTGAGCAATTACTGTGGAAAGAACCAAAATCTTTAGATTATCTCCATTCTATTTTAGAAGCATGTAAGGATGATCAGATAAATATTAAAGCAATTTTCACACTGAATCACGATTTATTCTTAGAACAACTGTTAACCAATCATATAGAAATCGGATTTAACGAGGCGAATGATGACATCCAACTTTGGAACTCCAATAAATTCACAGATAATCACAATAGAATTCCATTACTCAAACTTCATGGCTCAATAAATTGGCACAATTTTAAAGTAAAAGGTGTGTATAGATTGGGAATCCCGACGAGAACAGACTGGAATCATTACAAAACATATGAAAGCCAAAAGTCTGTTATTTTAATTGGCTCTTCAAACAAAGTCTCTGATTATTACCAAGATACTTTTTTTGAATTACACAATTTGTTTAAAAAATATCTTTTCCAATCTGATTACTTGATAATTTCAGGATATGGGTTTGGCGATATCGGCATCAATCTCAGAATCAGCGAATGGTTAATTAATGGCCGCCATAGAAAAGTTATTTTGATTCATCCAGATCCGAAATCTGTGTTACGTTCAACTGAACAAGACAATATAATTTTATTGAAACAAAAAATTGATGATATTCAGTGGTCAGAAATACTAAGTATGATGAGATAACCTATCAACAATAGAATTATGGCCACAATCTTATTAACAATTGCCTCAACAATAACTTACGTATAAGAGACGAACCAATTTTGAAGCCTTTTAAACATATCAAACAATGAATAAGTCAACTTCAAGTCTTAAAACCACTTCCGATCACATTTCATCAATACAATATATCTTTATTGGACTATTAATTTTCGACTTCATTGCATTGTGTATTGTCATTCAACTTTCGCCTTTTAACCCAACCGAGCTTCAGATCGAGTTATCAAACTTCAAGCAACACATAGAAAGATGTCAACGTGTTGATTTAGATTCCTTTTTTATAGCCGAGCAATACAAACCCAAACTCACTAGACACCTTGAAAGGAAAATCAACTTGTCCTTCAACTTAAAATTGGACGAAGGAAATCTTTTTAATATTCAAAACAGCCAAACTAACTTGGTTAAGAATTTTTCGGCCGCTGATAATCTCACTACTCTTAGAAACGCACTTCTTAACTCATCATCACAATACTCAATCGTTGATTCCTTTGAACAAAATTTTGATGATATAAATGCTACCTTCTCTGATCAGAGCGTTACAATTACTCTTAATACCGTTTTGTGGTCAGCAGATCAGTGTAGTATTCAAGTCTCATCTCCAACTCTAACAAAAGGATTTTTAAAGCCTTTTAGTAAATCCATAGTGAATTTTCATGTCGATGAGCACTGGTTTGAAGACAGATATCCTTTCATGGCTCAAAACTGGAAGCACATTAATGACAAAACATTCGCAAAGGCTTATCTAGCAATTCAAAACCAACGTATCGAAGAATTAAAATCAATTAATATAGTTCCGTATGGTAATTTTTCTATGTCTGGTTTTTTGTTTCTTATTATTTATCCTTTCATGTTTCTTATTGTAATTTCCTATATATGGTGGCATTTAAAAGTTCTACACCGTACCGCAAATGACAAAAAAATCTCATTGACCCCATCGAGATGGCTTGGCATTACAAAAACTCCCGGGCGTTATTTCAATTGGGTAATTCTTTGCTGTGCGCCGTTTTTTATCTGTTATCTTCCGCTCGACCAGATTATTGGATTACGTGGAAGCTCCAATGTTGTTTTTGCTATTTGGTTTTTCTTTACTTTTATTTGCGCTTATAAAATAAATAATTTTATTAAAAAGGTGTAATAACTTGAAACTTCTCAAGAGGTAAATATATTTCGTCTGAATGCGTTGATTTGCGGAAGTAGGTCTTGTCGAATTTGTATATTAATATCACGTGATTTACTGGTTTTAGAAAGCTTCTCAAAAAATGGCTCGTCAATTCACTTTGCTAATTCTTCTATCCCTCACCCTACTCTCCTGCGGAAAAAAAGAACGCGTCACGTTTTGGAAACCCGTTACGGTGAGAGAGACCGTTTCCATTGACCGGCTTTATACGAAACCCGTGCCGGAGGTCTTTGCCATCGAGGGTAAGATCGTGCAGATCGATACAGCCCGCGGAGCTTAATACCTCACGTTAAGATCCCCGCCCACAAACAGTACATTTATTTTTTCCCCGACGCCGCCAACCTTCACCAATATCAAAAGAGCCGTTTTGCCGACGGCTTAATTAACTAACAAATCTCAATTAATTTAACTACCTTTGGCAAACGATAGGGTTCTGCCATAAATAAATAATAATGGTCATCACGTAACCTATCGATCGAGTGATGTCTTTACCATGAAGAAACCGTAACTATGAAACTTGCTTTTATCGGAACCTATCCTCCGCGTGAATGCGGCATTGGTACGTTTACCAGGAACCTCTACCATTCCACGGTAACAGACCCTGCTAAACCAACAAAGGATCCGATCGAAGGGTTTGTGGTTGCCATGAACGATTATGAACAAACCTTTAATTATCCCGAAGAAGTAAAACATACGGTCAGGCAGGAGCATCAGCGTGACTATCTGGAGGCGGTGAAATTCATCAATCTGAGCGGCGCGGATATGTGTATCCTTGAACATGAATTCGGGATATACGGCGGGCAAAACGGTATTTATATCCTCCCGCTGATTTACCGGCTTGAAATTCCGCTTATCGTAACCCTTCACACCATCGTAAAATCCCCTTCTTACAATGAAAAGGCCGTATTGCAGGAAATATGCAAAATGGCCCATAAGGTCGTTGTCATGAGTCATAAGGCGATCGAATTTCTTACCAGCATTTATAGTGTTGATGAGAAAAAAATTGTCTTTATAGAACACGGCGTGCCGGATATTCAGTTTAATCAGGAGCAATCGAAAAAAGAATTTAAACTCGAAAACAAAAAATTATTACTCACTTTCGGAATTATCAGCCGGAATAAGGGAATTGAAACCGTTATTAAAGCGTTGCCCAGGGTCGTTGAAAAACATCCCGAGGTCTTATATATGGTTTTGGGTAAAACGCATCCAAACGTTCTCCGGCATTCCGGTGAAGAATACCGTAATTATCTTCAACGGTTGACTAAAACCCTGAACTTAGACGATTATGTTTTTTTCATGAATGAATTTATTAATCAAAAGGAACTGTTTAAATATTTATCCGCGTCCGATATTTACATTACACCCTATCTGAACGAAGCACAGATTACCAGCGGTACGCTTTCCTATGCGATCGGCGTGGGTTCCGCTGTTATTTCAACGCCCTACTGGCATGCCTCGGAATTACTGGCAGATGGAAGAGGACGGCTTTTCAACTTTAATGATTCCGGGGAGCTTTCAGGGATTTTACTGGAATTGCTGGATAATCCAAAGGTGTTGAAAGACCTGCAGAAAAAAGCATCTGATTATGGAAAAACCTTAACATGGCCAAAATCAGGGGCCAAATATATTGCGCTTGTTGAACAAATCCTGGCTGCGAAACCGAAAGTATTAGTTAAGAAAGAAACTTCTATCGATCCGCTTATTCTGCCCCCATTTTCGCTGGATCATATTAAACGCCTGACCGACGATACGGGCATTATACAGCATGCAAAATTCGGGATCCCCAACCTGAAAGAAGGTTACTGCCTGGATGATAACGCAAGGGCCTTGCTAATGGTGCTCATGGCGTACCGGCAGAATAAGGATATGCTCGCATTGAATTTAGCTCCTATATATCTGAGCTACATCCACTACATGCAAAACAAAGACGGAACATTTAGAAATTTTCTAAGTTTTAACCGAAACTTTCTCGACGAGGTAGGATCCGAAGATTCTTTTGGAAGGACCATCTGGGCGCTCGGATATCTTATGGACAATGCACCCAACGACGCTTATTATCAAACCGGAAAATTGGTTTTTTTTGATGCCTCGCCGAATTTCGAAAAACTTCAATCCATACGAGGCATCGCCAATACTATTTTGGGCATCAGTTATTATCTCAAAAGTAACCCCACGGATGATTCGATGACCGAAAGATTAAGAAGCCTTGCCGGTAAACTTATCAAGCATTATGAAGAAAACAGTTCTTCGGACTGGAAATGGTTTGAGCCGTTGCTGGCATACGATAATGGTATTTTACCATTGGCTCTGTTGCATTCTGCAAAAAGACTCAACGATGGTAAGATCAAACAGATTGCTCTGGAATCGATGAACTTCCTGACGGGAATAACACTCAAGGATGGTTATTTATCAATTATCGGTAACGAAAAATGGTATCCCAAGGACGGTGAACGTTCCATTTTCGCACAACAGCCTGTGGATGCCCTTGCCATGGTTCTAATGTATCATCAGGCGTTTCATTTAACGGGAGATAAGGACTATCTGACTAAATTATTTTCATGCTTCATGTGGTTCATGGGAGAAAACGACCTTAGAATGAATTTGTTCGATTTCGAAACCAAAGGATGTTGTGACGGTTTTGAGCGACATGGCGTTAACCGAAATCAGGGCGCCGAGAGTTCACTGGCTTATCTGATCTCCCATTTAATAGTTCTGCAGGCCTTTGAGGAATTTGAACAAAAACATTTAATACCGTAACGCTCTATTCCGTTATAAACACCTGTCTGTTAATTATGTTAATAAAGAGATACCCGAACAATCCTATTCTTACCAGGGAAGATATTCCCTATCCTGTTGCAACCGTACATAATGCCGGGGTCGTAAAATTTAACGGCAGGTATATAATGATTTTCCGGTCTCATAAACTTAACGGAAGAAGTATCCTGGGAAAAGCTGAAAGTGAAGACGGATTTAATTTTATAGCCGATGAAAAACCGTTCATGGTTCCGGCAACGGAAGGTATTTTTAGGGAATATGAGGAATACGGTGTGGAAGACCCCCGAATTATTTTTCTTGATGGAGAATATCTTATTACTTACAGCGCTTATTCCAGGAACGGGGTAAGAATAGGTCTCGCGAAAACCGCAGATTTTAAATCCATACAACGGATATCTCTTATCACGGAGGCCGATTACCGTAATGTGGTACTCTTTCCCGAAAAGTTTAATGGCTTATACGCACGTCTCGACCGCCCACATTCTGAAATATCACCTTGGTCCATATGGATCTCGTATTCTCCCGACCTCAAGTACTGGGGTGAATCCAGGCTCGTCATGAAGCCTTGTCCGTATCACTGGGACGAAATGAAGATCGGCCCAGGCGCCCCACCCATTAAAACTCCACGTGGATGGCTCCATATTTACCATGGCGTATTTCCTACCATGGATGGCTGTATTTACCGGCTCGGCGTGGCATTACATGACCTCAACGATCCTTCTAAGATAATGGCGGTGGGCGATGAATGGATCCTGCAGCCGGAGGAGCCGTATGAGATCACCGGCTATGTTCATAATGTGGTCTTTTGTTGCGGCGCGGTCCCCGAAGAAGACGGTACCGTTAAAATATACTGGGGCGGCGCCGATTCTGTGATGTGTGTGGGAACGGCCATCGTAGAACAGCTTGTCGATCATTGCTTGAATCATTCGCGTCAACCGCTTTAATATGAAAATAGCGATCCTATCTCCTATTGCGTGGAGAACACCGCCGTTAAAGTACGGGCCTTGGGAACAAGTAGCTTCCAACGTTGCGGAAGGGCTTATTGAAAAAAATATCGACGTTACCTTATTCGCTACCGGAAATTCTATTACCAAAGGTAAACTGCAGTATGTTTCGAAAGACGCCTATGGGGAAAATCCGGACATGGACCCAAAGGTTTGGGAATGTCTTCATATCAGCAACCTGATGGAACAGGCGGATCAATTTGATTTGATCCACAACCACTTTGATTTTCTTCCGCTCACGTATTCCGCCCTTATTAAAACGCCTATGGTGACAACCATTCACGGCTTCTCATCTTCCAAAATCCTGGAGGTTTATAAAAAATATAATAATAATACTAACTCTTATGTCTCTATTAGTAATTCCGATCGTAGTCCGGAACTCAAATACACCGCAACCGTTTACAACGGTATTGACACCCGTGCATTTACCTTCCGGCCGATGCCAAAAGAATATTTACTTTTTTTTGGCAGGATACATCCGGAAAAGGGCACAGCCGAATCCATTCAGATAGCGAAGCGATCCGGCAGAAAACTGGTCATTTCAGGTTTAATTCAGCATCAGGAATATTTCAACAGCAAGGTAAAGCCATTCATTAATGATGATGATATAGTTTATGTCGGTAATTCAGGGCCTGAAGAAAGAGATAAACTATTAGGCGAGGCTCATGCCCTTTTACATCCGATCCGTTTTAGAGAACCTTTTGGCTTAAGCGTCGCGGAATCCATGATGTGCGGGACTCCGGTCATCGCATTCAACTTAGGTTCCATGCCTGAATTGATTATACATGGAAAAACCGGTTTTCTGGTCCATACCATTGCCGAAGCCGCGGAAGCCGTTGCTCATATTGAATCTATCGATAGAAGGTATTGCAGGGAGTGGGCCGACTCGACATTCAGCAGGGAAATAATGACAGAAAAATACATGGAGGTTTATAACAATGTTTTGAAGTTGAAGTGAGCGTACTCCGCGACAGCGCGGTACCGGCAAGAGCGAACATAACATAATGGAATGAAAAAATGGAAGAGAATACAATAAAGAAACCTATGGTTAAAAGAAATAGAACCAAACTAGTGCGCGACACTTCAAGGGTAATAACCCGTACTCATATCCCCGGCAATACCGATCGAATCCCTAAAATAATTGACAGGGTATTGAAGATGACGGAACATGATGCCGCGGATCTGTTGCAAAATGTGAATCTCAATTTCTCTAACAGGCATAAAAACATAGAGAACGTTTTTATTAACAATTTCAATAAGGTTTCGCAATACGGTCTAAATGACCAAACCATAAGCAGCGCCAAAAAATTATTGATTGGCGCTTATTTTACGATGGAATACTCTGTCGAATCGGCGGCCCTCTTCAATCCTTCTATCGTTCCGCATCCGGACCAAACGGACGCAGGTCCCGGGAACCTCCGCTTCATCATGAGCCTCCGAGCTACAGGAGAGGGGCATATTTCCTCTATCGTCTTTCGTAGCGGGATTATTCGGAGCAACGGTTCATTTAATTTTGATCCGCTCGGTGAATACGTTGAAACCCCCAAGATTCGCCATGACAAGTTATATGACCGTCATCTGCTTCGTCTCAAATTGAAGGACATGGGTGCGTGGAATGAAACAAGTGCCCGTATATTTGAACCATTACCTGAATTGTTCACGTTCGGTGAACTAAAAAACAATATTACAGAGCTTCATTTGAATGGGCAAAACGCAACCAATAATGAGGCGATAAAAAATTTATTATGGCTTGTCGATTCTAATTATTTTATAACATTCGAAGTAAAAAATGAAATTTCCGAACGTGTCATATTTCCCGTTTCAGAAAGTGAAAGCAGGGGCATTGAAGACGCAAGGTTTGTTCAATTCTTCGATGATAACGGTGAAATCACCTATTACGCGACGTATACCGCGTACAACGGGGTCAGCATTCTTCCGCAACTATTGGTGACTAAAGATTTTCTCAATTTCGATATCATGACATTAAACGGTAAGGCCGTCCAAAACAAAGGTATGGCATTATTCCCACGAAAGATCAAAGGTCAATATGTAATGCTCTCCCGTTTGGACGGGGAAAATAATCATATCATGTTTTCCGATCACCTGCATTTCTGGAATGATGCAAAGATTATCCAGGAACCGCTTCGGCCATGGGAATTCATTCAGATCGGTAATTGCGGTTCACCCCTCGAAACCAGTGACGGCTGGCTTGTGCTTACCCATGGTGTTGGACCCATGAGGCAATATTTCATCGGCGCCATTTTACTGGATCTCGAAAACCCGTCAAAACTCGTCGCCAGGCTCGAAGAACCGCTTCTTACGCCAAACGAGAATGAACGCGAAGGTTATGTGCCCAATGTCGTCTATTCGTGCGGCTCGCTGATTCACAATAATACGCTGATCATTCCATATGCCATGTCTGATATTACTTCCGGCATCGCTCATGTTGAAATAAAAGATCTGATTGCTTGTATGACGCGATGCCATTGACAGCAAAATCAACCATCGCACCAATCAACAATTTCAAAAGAGCTTTTACCTTTGCTCCAGAGAAACACTATTACCATTATCAATACACCTTCGGAGATTAGAAAACTCGATCTAATCCACTAGAAGAACTCGCAAAGTCTGACCGCTCCCTGATCGACCAACTAACTGTCATTCTGAAAGAATCTTTTTTTGTTTTAAGTACGAACCTTCATTCAAAAAAGATTCTTTCAGAATGACATCCCCCATAAATAGTATTTGACAAATCCTGCCCGTGTGCCTTCATTTAAAGCGCCCATCGTAGTTCTTTTCTATTGTAGGATTATTAATCATGAACGAATAAGTAATAGCAGAAAACATATAACTATGCTTCATTGCCGCTGTTTTTTGCAACTAACCCCGATGTCATTCCGTAAGAATCTTTTTTTGTTTTAAGCTCAAACCTTCATTCAAAAAGATTCTTTCAGAATGACAGTTTCTCATAAATAGTATTTGACAAATCCTGCCCGGGTGCCTACATTCAAATCGCCCATCGTAGTTCTTTTTTCGTAGGAATTGTTAATCATGAGAGATTCAATATTAGCTTAAGCGTTAGGTATCATGCACCACTAAACTCAAGAGCAATTGAACAAGAAATTAAAAACCATACAGAAGTATTTTGACTTTTTTACAAAAAACTTTGAACCAGATCCCGCACCAAAACCTGTTTGGGTTGACTTTGGTAACGGAAGAAGAATGCTTCAAGAATATAGAATTGCACTCCCCGAGAATATTAGGGTTCGTCATCCATATATCGTGTTTATAATTTTTGTTTACTTGAAGAAATTCCAATTTATGGGCCCTTGGGAAAAGGTTGCCTGGGAAATACCTCTAAAGTACAAAGGTACGCCATTGATTCTAACCCACAGAAAATTTGGATTTGAGATTATTTCATATTTAGAAAACGAAACAATAACAAAACGTGGCATTGAGGCAGTGACAAATATTCATAAGGCTACGCAATATGCAGAAATACTTATTGAACCACATATAAGGTCTTTAGTTCAAACTGGGCATATTACTCTTGATAATGGTTATCGCAACATTAGAAACAGATATATTTTTTTAAGAGAAAACGCATCAAGGGAATACAGTCAAGCCAATGGGATAAAAAAAATCTTCGAGCCTGAGCAGGGAATAGGACTTGAAGAAAACATTAAATCTTATAATAGATTTATCAGAACAATTAATGCGGGTCATTACTATATGATCGCTATGCTTGATGCTTATTTTAGTTTGCTAGAACACACACTAGTTTTGCTTCTTCCTTTTCTCAAAAACATCGATCCAGAACAAGTTAATTTAGAAGATTTCATAGGGAAAAATTGGAAGGAAAAATATAAAGTTATTTTACCCATAATTTCCGATACGGGTGCCCTTCAGCTTTTAGAGCGACTTGATAAAATTAAAAAGCGTGTTCGTAACCCGTTGTCTCATGGTAATCTTTTAAAAAATGGTTTATCTTTTTATGTGCATATGGAGAACTTGGGCGCCATTCCGGTAACCCTCACAAAATCAAACAATAAATTCAAATATAGTTTTGATGAGAATATGCAAATGGAGTTTCAAGAAATTTGTGATTGTTTTGATAATTGCGATACTTTTTTTGAAACACATCCATTGACTAAGTACGGAATCCGTTACATAAAAAGCGAACTATCAATTGCATTTGACACCAAATCATGTGTTCAGTATAAAACTTTTATGACAAATGGTGATGAATTTAATAAGTTTATTGAAAATATGAGTAGAGAGCATGATGATGCAGCAAATATGGACTGGTAAAATTGACAATGAATAACCAAGTGACATGTTTAATCCTTCTATCCCTCACCCTATTCTCCTGCGGGAAAAAAGAAGGTGTGACGTACGGAAAACCCGTTACGCTCAAAAAAACCATTTCCATCGACCGGCTTTATACGCGGCCCGCGCCGGACGATTTTGCCATCGAGGGAAAGATCGTGCAGATCGATACCGCGCGCGGATCGTGGTTCATCCTGGAAGATGATGACGACAAGATCGAAATTTCTTTGACAGAGTTTGTGATCCCGCAGGATGCCAAAGGGAAACGGGCGCTTGTTCAGGGAACAAAACTCGTGAAAGCCTACCGCCGGAGCGCGTCCGGACAGGATTATGAAACTTTTGTGGTCTATGCATCGGGAATGGAGATCTATTGACACTGCCGTAACAAGATTCTTAATTCCACCGGGAACTTTTTGTAAAATTGCGGCGTATTAGATTGATCGTTTCTATACAAGTAAAAATTGTATATTAAAAAGTATCCTAAATTCATGCATCTAACTTTACTCCTACATATCCTCGCCGGAACATTAGGGCTAGTCTCAGGCGCGGTAGCGCTTTCGGTTCTCAAAGGCGGAAAACTGCACCGGAAAAGCGGAATCATTTTCATTTATACCATGGTAGCCATGTCATTGGCAGGCGCCGTCTTGGCGGCAATTCCGCATCAAGGACTCCATGGCAACCCTCTGGGACCTCAGAGATTTTCGGTGGTGGGCGGTGTCCTGACTTTTTATTTGGTGATTACCGGGCTATTATCCGTGCGGCATCCCGGCCGATCACGATGGATTGACGCCAGCGCAATGTTGCTTGCACTGACGGTCGGCAGTATGAGTATAAAATTCGGTTTCGATGGATTAAATAACAATGGAGAACTTGACGGGCAGCCTGCGGCGCCCGGTTTTGTATTCGGCGCCGTCGCCATCCTGGCCGCGCTGGGGGACATGCGGATGATTATTAAAAGAGGACTGCAGGGAACCCGTCGCATTGCAAGACATCTCTGGCGCGTTTGTTTTGCAATGTTTATTGCAGCTTTCTCATTCTTCCTTGGCCAGGCTCAGGTAATACCGGAGCCGATACGCATTATTCCATTGCTTGCGCTGTTGGCGTTGGCGCCTCTGATCGTTATGTTCTACTGGCTATGGCGTGTCCGAATCAAACAAACACTAAAGGATACTTTTGAAGGCGCATCGCATGAGCCAACTTCCTGACATCGCATTGATGGAGTTCAATTAGTTTCTTATTAAGGAAGTTATTCCAGCTAGTATTTTAGACCATTCGCTCAAGTCAATTTGTTTGAACTTATTCATATGAAAAGTTAGAACTGACTATGAATCGTGAAGAACATGCTGAACCAAACGTCACCCAAGCGGTGCCTCTTCTGGCAGTTTCCAATATGGAGACGTCCATTCACTTCTATATGAATGGGCTTGGATTCAAAATAAGGGACAAATGGCTGGATGAAGGTAAATTGCGCTGGTGCCGGCTGCAACTCGGCGCCGCCGCATTGATGCTGCAGGAATTCAAAAAGGAAGGGCACGATGCCTGGGTTCCAAAAGGACAAGTAGGCGAAGGCGTGTCCATCAATTTCATTTGCAATGACGCATTGTTAATTTACCGTGAACTAAAGTCAAAAGATATTCCGGCAAAGAAACCGTTTGTCGGAAACGGTATGTGGGTTGTAGGCCTATCGGACCCGGACGCATATAATTTATTTTTCGAGAGCACGACGGATATGCCTGAAGATGCAGAGTACTCGGAATAAATTTAATTTGGCCATATGTTTGCGGCTTTGTTCACTGCTGTGAATTTTGCTTTGATTCTAGGAAACTGCCACACGATACAAATGACCGTACAGAGAACCAATTCCGATAACCGTGATTTTATTGATCTCGTAAGATTGCTTGATGAAGAGCTTTCAATAAGAGACGGTGAAGATCATCCATTCTATGCTCAATTCAACAAGATTGACAAGATTAAGTATGTAATGCTGGCTTATGAAAACGGCAGGCCAGTAGGATGCGGAGCGATAAAAGAGTATGACGTGAATACCATGGAAATCAAACGCATGTACGTTTTGCCTGAAGAAAGGAAACGAGGAGTTGCCGCAAAAATTCTGTTGGAGTTGGAAATGTGGGCTTCCGAATTAACTTATACGAAATGTATATTAGAAACAGGGAAGAAACAGCCTGAGGCTATCATGCTTTACAAAAAGAACGGTTACACACTGATCCCAAATTACGGGCAGTATGCCGAAGTAGAAAACAGCCTGTGCTTCGAAAAAGAATTGAAAGGCAAATATAGTATATCATGACTTCTATTGACGCAGACATTGACATTTCAAAGACCTACACCGAACTTCTGCCTGAATTGGGGTCCTATTTATACCGCCTTACGTGCGACAAAGAAGTTTCGAATGACATTGTTCAGGACACCTTCGTCAAGGTCATGGAAAAACAAGATCAATTCAACGGTCGCTCCAGTTTAAAAACATGGATATTCTCCATTGGGACCAACCTGGCTATGGACTGGCTTAGAAAAAAGAAGCGCTGGTCTGAAACGGCTCAGGACGAAGCTAAATCATTGGCTCAGTCGGACCCGCACTACAGGGCGGCTCTCATGGATAAAAGCCAAAATTCACCGTCCGGGGCGTTCGACTTTAAAGAACATATCAACTTCTGTTTTACCTGTATCTCTAAAACGCTGCCTCTTGACCAGCAAGTAGCGCTGATCTTAAAAGACATCTACGATTTCAAGATCAATGAGATATCAGCGATCCTGGGTTCGCCGGAAGGAACCGTAAAACATTGGCTGTTTTTAGCCCGTCAAACCATGTCAGACATTTTTGACCGGCGGTGTGCTTTGGTGAATAAACAAGGCGTTTGCTACCAATGTTCCGAATTGAACGGGCTTTTTAATCCAAAACAAAAACAACTTAAAAATGTATTTCAGGCCGTAGATAAAAAAGACCTCTATACATTAAGAACACGGCTTGTAAAAACAATAGATCCCTTGTCGGCCAATGGCTCGGATCTGGAAGACACTATCATGCAGATCTTAAGAAAGGCAATCGACGATTAATAGTTTCGACCGTTTTCACCCTCTTATTCGTCTAAAATATAAAAGGGAGAAACGTTATGAAACACGATGGATTCAAGATCACCTACTCCGGCTTAATAGCCGGATTTGTCAGCGAAGGCTTTTTAGGCGGACTTTTTATGAGCCCGCCCGTTCAAAACATACTTTATAACCCGGATTGGCAAAGTAAAATCTTTCTTGAATTAACCCCGACCAGAGATATATTTTCTTCTGTTGCCGGAATTGTAGTGTTGAGTATAGTACATAGCTGGCTCTTTACCGTTTTTCAAAAATCAATTCCAGGGAAAACCTGGTTCAAGCAAGGGCTGTATTGGGGCTTTACAATATGGATTATGTATTGGGTATTTCAGGAATGGTTTATCTACCACACACTTTTACAGGAACCCATTTTATTGAACCTAGTCGAATTGAGCATTTTATTGATTGGTAGTTTCATTGAAGGTTTGATCATTTCAAAATTTCTATATAAAAAACCTGAAGCAGTTCTTAATCCGTAAATCGGCGTTATTCGAGAAGCGGTGAAGCTTCCTATGAAAATCGTGAAACCATCCCGCGTAAAAAGAGATTATGTCCAAACCCTAATTGGGACTCCTGAAGCGGTTTTCCCGCTCTTATGTCCCGTTCGCGAAGCGGAGTGGGTCAACGGTTGGGATCCCGATTTAGTTATTTCTCAATCCGGCCTTGCGGAATTAGGCTGTATATTTACGATTGGACCAAGCGACGTAAAATCGATCTGGATCGTGACGACGTACGATCCTCTCAATTTCAAAATATCCTTTTTGAAAGTAACACCGGCAGAAACCGTTGCCGTGATCGATATCGAATTGGAAAGATCTTCTGGCGGAACTTTGGCTCATATCAGTTATCAATACACAGCCATCAGCGCGAAAGGCGTTACGTTTGTTGAGAACTTTACCGAAGAATATTACGATTCCTTCATGAAAGAATGGGAGAACGAATGTAATCACTACCTGATTACCGGAAAGAAACTGATTCCTAATTTATGATAAGATATTTGGAGGTATGTTATGAATGAGATTTCACAGGTTTATAACTCTCTCCATATCATGGCTATATTAGGAAACATTGTTATTGTTTTCTGGATTCTGAGGAATGGGATCAACGAAAATTTTCAGGGAACAACTCATGAAATTATATCATATATCAGCTTGATGATCTTACTTCTTCTTAACTCATTCTTACTTTATAAACACTAAGCGAAAGATTATAAATGCAGGTCATAGGAAAAACACCGTTACTAAAATTAGAACGATTATCCGAGCCCGGCTGCGCCGAAATATATGTAAAATACGAAGGAACTAATCCCACCGGCAGCATGAAAGACCGGATGGCGCTTTCCATGATCGAAGGCGCGGAACGGCGGGGCGAACTCAAGCCCGGCGGTATGGTGATGGATTATACCGGTGGAAGTACGGGGAGTTCTCTCGCGATGGTCTGCGCCACGAAAGGTTATCGTGCGCACTTCGTTTCCTCCGATGCTTTTGCAGAGGAAAAACTTCAGACCATGAAAGCCTTTGGCGCCACGCTTGAAATATTTCCGAGTGAGAACCGAAAAATTACAGCCAAACTGATCGACTCCATGGTTCAGAGAGCGAGAGAATTAAGTAAACAGCCCAATACATTTTGGACTGACCAGTTTAATAACATGGATAATAGGAATGCCTATCATAATATGGCAACAGAGATCATCGAGGCGCTCGGAAAAAATATTGATGAATTTATTATGGGCGTAGGGACGGGCGGCTGTTTTTCAGGAAATTCAGAAGTGTTAAAAAAGGAAATACCCAATATACGCTGTATCCCGATTGAACCGCTGCACGTTCGCTCCCTTTCGGGAGGCGATACGTCGGGAACGCATAGATTAGAAGGCATTGGCGCAGGATTCATTCCGAGCATATGCCGGTTGGATCTGGCGGATGAAATAATATCCGTTTCGGATGAAGATGCCAGGGAAACGGCGCGAAAACTGGCAAGACTGGAAGGGATATTCGGAGGAACCACCTCCGGAGCCAATGTGTGGGCAGCCATTCAAAGGGCGAGAATTATCGGCGCAGGGAAAAAAATCGTGACTGTGATCGTTGATTCAGGACTTAAATATCTTAACGGCGATTTGTATAAATAACGATACCCCAGCGATGTAGAATGCAGCTTTAATTGGGCAGAACAATATCGCGATAACCAACCGTCATACCATCCACGTTTTTTAACGATAGAATTCCCGATCCTGAATCGCCGACTTGTTTTAATCTTTTTTTCCTTTCGGCGGTAAGAAGCGGGTCGTCGTCAAACATAAAAGAGTCCAGCGCAATTTCCTGTTTTCCGGGAGATTTGACGGTAATGTGGATGTGTTGCGCTTCCGTTCCGCTTGGATACGATGCGGGACGGATGGTTTCGAATGCATACGATCCGTCGGACGAACTCTTCAGCCAAGCGCGAAGATAGCCGTGCCGTTTGCCGTTACCGGTTTCGTTACCCTTTTTTTCGTACAGACCCTTTGCATTGGTGTGGTAGAGGTACACAATAACTCCGGCCGCAGGCGTTTCTCCGTCGGATTGATAAAATTTTCCGCGAATAGTAATTCGCACGCCCGGTTCGTCTGCAGGGGCGATGATTACATGTGAAGTTAAGTTAGCCGGCGCTTCGTCTGTGCCGCACCAATTGCATTCAGGCAAATCATTTGAATTTTTCTGGGCATTGCAGCTGGACGTAACGAATATCACCCACATTAATATAACCGCTGTTTTTCTCATGCACACTCCCTTTCGGGTGATGTTCTAAACTTTTTTTAAAATAGCATTCTGCGAATTAAGGTTCAACCGAATTTCAGATTTTTATTACTCACAACCTAATGTTGAGATGAGGGATCTGTATTTTATTATAATGCGGCACTTGCGTTTTTCTACGGTTCACGTTAAGTTTTGCTTATAATTAAGACCGATCGAAAATGGATCACCCAAATAGATATACACTTCAATGCGGTTAATCATCAGGTCGTCTTCGACCCGCTGAGTATTTTAAAAATAAAAAAAAGATAATAATTCAACTATGTATATTCCTCAACATTACAAGAACGAAGACACGGACGCGGTCAGGGCATTCATTCATGGCAACGGTTTTGCCATATTGGTAAGTCAGGTTGACGCAAAACCATGGGCCACGCATATCCCGCTGTACCTGGATAAAAACTCGGACGGCAAAGACGTCCTGATCGGACATATCTCGCGGAGCAATAAGCAATGGAAGGATTTTGATAAGAACGAGGAAGTGCTGGCGATTTTTTCAGGGCCTCACGCATACGTGTCGTCGTCATGGTACGATCACGAGAATGTTCCGACCTGGAATTATCTCGCCGTTCATGTATACGGTAACGTCCGTATCGTCGCGGGCGAACAACTGAAAGACCAGCTCGGTAAACTGGTTGATAAATATGAATCGGGTATGCAGAATCCGGTAAGCGTCAATGGAATGTCGAAGGAATTTGTTGACCGCGAAATGCGCGGCATCGTCGGGTTTGAGATCGAGATCACCCGTATTCAGGCTGCAATGAAACTTTCACAGAACCGCGATGAAAATAATTATGACCGGGTCGTCAAGGCTCTGGAGGCGCAAGGAGATATGGATTCGGTCGAGATCGCAAAACTAATGAAGAAAAGAAAATGAATAAGCATCTTTTAAATGATTCAAACGAGTTTCCCGATGACAAAATCTTATTAAAACACCTTGATAAGAGCAAAGTTCTTTGGGATGAATTGACATCTACGGTCTCTTCCAATTTTCCACCGACCACGCTGGAATGGAAATACTACAAAGACGGAGGCTCGTGGCTGGGTAAATTGGTTCAAAAGAAAAAAACGGTTTGCTGGATATCCGTTTGGGATAAGTTCTTCAAAGTATCTTTTTATTTTACAGAAAAGAATGACAAAGACATAAAAAATATGAAAATTGATCAAAGCCTGAAGGACGCATATTTTGCCCATAAACCGATTGGGAAACTGAAGCCTCTAACTGTCGAAGTTAAAACCAAAAAGGCACTAAAGGACGTCTGTGAATTGATAAGCTATAAAACCTCCCTTTAGATTAATTTTAGGCTTTGTCGTTTTTAAAAAAAATTAAAAGTGTAAGTTTTTGAAGCCGTTTCACACTTAATTCAATAAAAGGCCTTCTTTTATAATTGGTCTAAAATGTTACGCATTGTGAGGCATTTATGAAACGGTATATTAGAAATCGTATTATTGGCGCTCTGGTAATTTTTTGTGCCTGCGAATCTTCACAAAGGCAGGATGGAACCGAGAAAACGTACTTTAAAATTTATGATTTTTCCATGTATGATCGCATGAGCCACGTTTTTTCACAATCTTCAGGTTCGTTAGGCTTCATCGAATTATCGGATTCAGCATATGGGCCGCCAGCAGGCAGTTACGCCATGAGACTCGACGAAAAGGGCGACACAGTATGGACAAGTAAAATAGAAGGATACAATTGGAGAAAGGAGGCCGACGGAAAAATTCGAGGATTGACTTATGGAGAGTCGGATCATTTTGTTTTTGTGTCTCCGGAAGGCTCTATCTCTGGTTTTCCGATCAAGAAACGTGGCGCTTCCGTTTATTACGACGCCCACATTCGTGCCTTCGACGGAGACTATGTTTTAGCGGGTTCACGTTGGATTTCACCGTCGAAATATTCTATGATCATAAGCCGTGTAAATTCTTTAGGCGACACAATCTGGACAAAAGAACATGCGCCTTTTCCACAAGATTTTTATCCGTTTTTTTCAGAAATGATACCAACAAAGGACAGCGGGTACATTGCCCTGGGCGGCATTAATTACGCCACTTCGCCTGTTGGGGATCTGTTGGTCATCAAGATCAATAGTGAAGGTGAGCTTGTATGGTCAGATACCCTGCGAACCACTTCATGGAATTATGAGGCTCAGATCATGGAACTTAATTCCGGTGATCTTTTGATTGCCACAACTCCGTATTTAACCAGTAATGCGCTTTATCGACTATCTTCAGACGGAGACTCTTTGTCGGCTATTTCCTTTTCTTACTTTGGAGATTTTTCACGAATGACTCAATCCTCAAACGGAGACTTCGGCCTTGTTTATACCGAAGGCTTTAAAGTGCTGGATAATAATTTGTCGGAAAGATCTACGCGCACGTGGACTGAAATAACCGGCACTAACTTAAGAGGTATTTGGATCGATGCTACTTCCCATGGATGGATTATAGGAGGAGATATTCCACATAGGCTGGATTCCAGCGATGCTTTCATTCTTACTGTGAACGAAGACGGTATGATAGAGCCGTAGATATAAATCGCTTATATGAATAAAAACGGTGGTCGGTATTAAATAACGACTTTGAAATAAAAATTATCCATAATTGTTGTCAAACCACATCGGAAGTCATGACCCCCAAACAAATTGTACAAAAATGGGTTGACGCTTTCAACCGCGTTGACCTTGATGCGCTAATGGAATTGTACGCCGATGATGCGGTTAATCATCAAGTGGTTTTTGAACCCCTGCGGGGAAAAGAAAAGATCCGGCGGATGTTTGCCGGTGAATTTGCAAAGGCCAAAATGGTTTGCATCGTCGAGAAAATTTTCGAGGACGGCGAATGGGCCATTCTCGAATGGAAGGACCCGCTTGGTCTGCGCGGCTGCGGCTTCTTTCAGATCGTCAATGGTGAGATCGTTTTTCAGCGAGGTTATTGGGATCAGTTATCTTTCCTGCGTCAGCACAAACTGCCTTTGCCTAAGGAGTAAATCTCATTCTCCCGCAGATTTCGCTGATTTTCGCAGATTTTTTTCTGCGCTGATCTGCGGCATCTGCGGGAACTACGCCTTTCTCGCATCATAACAAAACCATTGGAAAAAACATCAAAATCGATTAGCTTTTGCGCGTTGATTTTTTTCCAATTTTTATCTAAGGATTCATTTATGAAACGATTTTACATTTTATTTCTTATTTGCATCTCCGGCCTTGCGGCTCAGGACCGTTCCTTGCTGACGCTGGAACGCATTTACGGTTCGGATGAATTCAAACCGAAGTTTTTCGGCCACTCCAAATGGCTCAAGGACGGGTCCGGCTACGCAACCCTTGAACCTTCGGCATCCTCCGCAGGCGGGAGAGACATCGTGACATACGACGTTGAAAAAGGTACACGGGATATTTTGCTCAGTTCGTCCAGACTCATGCCCGAAGGACAGTCTACAGCTCTGTCGATCTACAATTACTCATGGTCGCCGGACGACAAGCGACTTTTGATATTCACCAATACGAAAAAAGTTTGGCGGCTCCATACGCGCGGCGATTATTGGACGCTCGATCTTGCGAGCGGCAAACTGCGTCAGCTCGGCGGCAATGCCGAACCCTCTACGCTCATGTTTGCAAAGTTCTCCCCCGACGGAAATAAAGTTGCCTATGTGCGCGAAAACAATTTGTACTCGGAAGATGTGGTAACCGGCAAGATCACTCAGTTGACCTTTGACGGTTCAAAAACAGTGATCAACGGGACATTTGACTGGGTGTACGAAGAAGAATTTCACATTCGCGATGGATTCTCCTGGAGCCCCGACAGCAAGTCTATCGCCTATTGGCAACTCGACGCTACGGACATCGGTATTTTTTATATGATCAATAACACCGACTCCGTTTATTCCCGCGTGATCCCGGTTCAATACCCCAAAGCGGGCGAGAATAATTCCGCCTGCCGTATCGGCGTCGTCAGCGCGGAGGGAGGTTCCACTACCTGGATGAAAGTTGCAGGCGATTCACGTACAGATTATTATATTCCGCGAATGGAATGGGCAGGCAATTCCGACGCGGTCGTAATGCGCCACCTGAACCGTCTGCAGAATACAATGCAGCTTATGTTGGGAGACGTAAAGACGGGCGAAGTTCGATCCATCTTTACCGACACGGACAACGCATGGATTAGTATCGATGATGAATTTAAAGTCCTCGGCGGCAAAGGATTTCTCATTATCAGCGAACGCGACGGATGGAGGCATGTGTATCAGGTCTCCCGCGACGGCAAAAAACTGACGCTGCTTACGCCCGGGAACTTTGACGTCGTAAATGTTCTGAACGCCGACGAAAAAGAAAACTGGCTGTACTACATCGCATCGCCGGATAATGCGACGCAGAGGTTTTTATTCAGAATGAAAACGGACGGTAAAGGAAAAGCCGAAAAGTTAACGCCTGTGAAAAACGGATGGCATGCCTATCAAATTTCACCTAACGCGAAATACGCCATTCATACTTATTCTACCATTGACGAACCGGCCACGATCGAATTGATCAGCCTGCCGGAACACAAGACACTTCGGGTTATACAAGACAATGCCGAAATGAAAAAAAATCTTTCCGTTATCAAAAGGCGGCCAACCGAGTTTTTTAAAATCGACATCGGTAAGGGAACCACACTCGACGGATGGATGATCAAACCTTTTGATTTTGATTCCACCAAAAAATATCCGCTTTTCTTTTTCGTATACGGCGAGCCTGCTAATCAAACCGTCACCGATGACTGGGATAAAGATTATCTATGGCATCAGATGCTGGCGCAGCAGGGATACGTCGTATGCAGTATTGATAACCGCGGCTCGCCGGCACCGCGCGGCCGTTCATGGCGCAAAATTATATACCGTGATCTCGGGTATCTCGGGCCGCAGGATCAGGCCGATGCGGTTCGTATAATGCGCACATGGAATTTTATTGATTCGACCCGCGTCGGAATATGGGGCTGGAGCGGCGGCGGCGCCAGCACCTTGCAGGCAATGTTTCGATTTCCGGAATTGTATCATGTCGGCATGTGTGTTTCTCCGGTGACCGATCAGCATAATTATGATAATATTTATACCGAACGATACATGGGACTGCCGAAAGATAACGCTGCCGATTATACTAGAACCGCGCCTTTGACCTATGTGAAAAATTTACGCGGGCATCTGCTGCTCGTTCACGGAACCGGCGATGATAACGTACATTATCAAAATACGGAAATGATGATCAATGAGCTGATCAAAGCGGGAAAACCGTTTGATATGATGGCCTATCCGAACAGGACACATTCGATCAACGAAGGCGAGGGAACTTCTCTGCATTTGCGCTCATTGCTTACACGGTATCTGAAAACGCATTTGCCTCCGGGACCGAAATGAATTTTTTTTGATCGTAAAGACGCTGAGACGCTAAGGGTCTCTATAAATATTTTCTATCTGACTTTGCGTCTTCGCGCCTTAGCGGTTGATTTCAAATAAATCACGAACAGGAATTCCTTCGAATGAAGATAACGACTGCAGAAAGAAGAAGGACCTCGCCCAGGCCAAAAATTATCCAGTCAAACGTTACGGGAATATAATTGAGACTGAGTTCAAACAGTTTCTTGTCGGCTGACAACTGCATCAGTTCCGCAAAGGAATAACGGCTGAAGATAAAACGGGTAAAATCCCGGGTAAAAGAAAAAATGACTGTCAGCGATCCGGCTACCAATAGAGTCCATTCCGGCGCAGAGACAATTACAGATTTATTTTTTTGGCCGTAATACA
Source organism: bacterium (assembly GCA_008933615.1). Lineage (NCBI taxonomy): Bacteria > bacterium. Next base: position 42,794 of record WBUR01000034.1, read on the forward strand.
AAATGCCCGCGCTTAGAAAAACCATCGTCATGGACAAAATAATCGGAGCAATGACCGGCCCTACCCATACAATAGGGATTAGGAATAAAATATCCCATGTCAATAATGATGACGGCCACCCGAGCAGCCATTTCAGAAAAACATAATAGAAAATATCCCATAGGGCGAAACAAAAAATGAAGTACGCCAGTTTTTCGGCCTTGTTTTTTCCGAGCAAGATCCCCATACTCAGCAGCATGATCAGTGTTGCCGCTTCTCTGAATATTTCGGTAACGGCAATGGTATAATCAACAGGAACCGGCGGAAATTGGAATCCCTTCGGATAGTACAGGGCGCGAATGTAAACAACGACGGCGGATTCCATAAATCCCATTGCAACGCTGAAAATAGTAACCCAGCTTATTTTTTTAAGTAATGAAGAATGCATACGTCTTTAGGGTTCGTTCCTTAAAGTTAACGATCGTTATTTATTATTATCAAATAGAATTTATTGTAATTTTGTAACTACTCAGTTCTCATAATGCTTTTCGGTTCATGGAGGATTAGCAGGAATCAAGATCGAAATGGGATTCAGAAAATACCGTTGTCATTCTGTAAGAATCTTTTTTTTGCAGCGCGCGATCTATGATTCAAAAAGTTTCTTACAGAATGACGTGATCGGCATTTTGGGCTGACAGCAGACCAATTACATAGAGCCTTTAATTTTTTCTAAACTATACATCTTTTAATTCACCAGAAAGGTTATGACATTGTCAACTGATCCGGTCATAGAAAAACGCCATTCCATCGTTCGTTCTTTTTTTCCGGGAACCGGAAAATCGTACGATACGGTTGTAAATGTTTTCTCCTTGGGATTGGATCGTTATTGGAAGCGCGCGATATATAAACGCGTCCCGCCATCCAAACGTATACTCGACCTCGCGTGCGGAACAGGGATCGTGACGTTGGGATTGTCAAAACGCCATCCGGAGGCGGAGATCATTGGCGTCGATATCACGGACGACTATCTCGCCATTTATCAAAAACGAATTCAAAAAAACCATATCCGCGCGCAATTTATTTTAGGTAACGCCGAAGAAGTAAAATTAGACGGATTGTTCGATGCGGTTGTTTCATCCTATATTCCTAAATACGTTGACCCGGATATTTTACTTAAGAATATTTCCCCGCACATTCGCTCCGGCGGTGTGATTGTTCTGCACGATTTTACATTGCCGCCGAATCGTTTCATCCGATCTGTCTGGGCTATTTACAATCATATCATGAATTTCATCGGCATCCGTTTATTTCCGGAATGGAAAGAAGTGTTTGACGCCGGACTCACCCGCCTAATCCGCGAAACGCGTTGGTTTGAAACTTTCCCGGAAGCACTTGCCCGTCATGGGTTTACTAACATTCAAAAAAAATACCTGACCTTGGGCAGCGCAGGGATCATCCGGGCTGTGAAAAAGTGAACAAATCGTAATATTTTTTCATTGCTTTCCCTCTCCTTTCGGATATATTTCATTCACACTTATCCTTTGGTGCCGTAAACATTTTTGATCATTAATTATATTTTAAATTTATTTTAAAACAGGAGGATAATATGTCTTCGAAATTCTTTTTTACAGCGGCCCTTTTTTTGTTAATTGCGGCGCATTCAGCGCAGGCTAAAATCTGGACTGTTGCACAACGGCCCGGTGCCAATTTCTCGGCTCTTTCAACGGCGGTGGGCTCCGCGTCAGTCTTGGCAGGGGATACTATTCTGGTTTCGGGTGGGAGTCTGAGTTACGTTGGATTTACAATCAGCAAACGGCTGACTATTATCGGTCCGGGTTATTTCCTTGGCGAAAACCCCGGCCAGGCAGACACTAATTCCGCAAGAATAAACAGCACCGTGAACGTCAATGCTCAGGGAACTATACTCATGGGGTTGTATTTTGCCTTAGGTATTTACGTCAACGCGGATAATGTTACGATCTCACGGTGCCGAATGGGAACCAGCGGTGTCGGCACTTATCCTCTGTATGTCTATGCCAAAGACAGCGTTATCATTCGACAGTGCTATATACATCAGGCAAGTTCTTATTACGGTGCAGTAAGCGTAGCGACCGGGAATACTCAGTTTTTGCTCCAGAATAATTATATCGAATATGCAGGCGGTAGCTCTTATACGGCAATTGATTTTGGCGCCTCCGTTACCGGAGATGTTTCAAATAATGTCATCACAGGCGATATTAATATAAACACTGTCTCTTACAACAACAATATTCAGCGTTCAGGAACCTTTAACGGCAACGGCAGTGTCACACCTTTAAACAATATCGGAAATGGAGCACAATATCCTGCCGGTACCAATCAACAAGGCGTCACTATGACGACAGTTTTTGCTCCGAGCGGTACGAGCGATTCCAAATGGCAAATTCAGACTCTGGGCCCTGCGGACAATACCGGTTTCGGCGGCGTGGATTGTGGTATGTTCGAGAATGGCGTAGGCCATGGCTACGTGTTATCAGGAATCCCGTCGATTTATTTATTCGATGCCGCAGTCGGTGGATCAACGATAACGATCGACGTAAACGTCAAATCAAATAATTGACTTCGGCTACTCCATCAGACATTATAAATAGATTTTATGATAAAATTTATAACAGCTTTATTACTTTTGTTTTCATGTGTTCTTCGGGCGCAGAATATTACGTACGTCGAGTATTTTTTTGATTCCGATCCGGGATTCAATAATGCGATTTCAATCCCATTTTCTGCTTCACCGACCGTCTCCATCACCAGCCACAGTATTTCTACAGCTGCGCTTGGCGGCGGATTTCATACTTTTTACCTTCGCGCGAAAGATCAAAACGGGAATTGGTCGGTTTTGAATTCACGATCATTTTACAAAACGCCCGGTGGCGGCCCCGCTCTGCCTAACGTAACAAAGCTGGAATATTTTATCGACAACGATCCCGGGTTTGGCGCTGCGACCAATGTGGCAATTACTCCGGGTACGAACGTTATTCAAAACGGTATTGTGGTAGACATTTCATCGGTTGCGGGTGGATTTCATACGTTGTATGTTCGTGCAAAAGACGCCAATGGAAACTGGTCGGTTTTGAATGCAAAAGCTTTTTACAAAACGCCCGGTGGCGGCCCCGCTCT
>WBUR01000035.1 GCA_008933615.1 bacterium
GTGGAATAACGCGGCAGTGGAACCATGGTGTCGCCATGTCCGCCAAGTACGAATGCAGAAACATCTTTGACCGATACTCCGAGTTCCATCGCAATGAAACTGCGAAAACGCGCCGAGTCCAAAACACCAGCCATACCGATCACGCGTTCTTTGGCGAATCCGCTGACCTTCCAGGCAACATAGGTCATGACATCCAGCGGATTGGTGACCATAACGATGATCGAATTAGGTGAACGTTTAGCAATTTCCTGTGTGATACCTTGAACGATCTCGGTATTCTTCAGCAGAAGATCGTCGCGGCTCATACCGGGTTTTCGAGCCAATCCTGCGGTGATCAAAACGATATCGGATCCGGCCGTTTCATCATAGCCTTGCGTTCCGATCATATGGGAATCGAATCGTTCGACGGGGGCCGATTCATACATGTCCAAGGACTTGCCTTGCGGCATGCCCGGAACGACGTCAACTAATACGACTTCATTGGCCAATTCCTTTTCGGCTATGCGCTGTGCGGCCGTCGCGCCAACATTTCCGCCGCCTACTACTGTAATTTTCATGGGAATATCTCCTGTAACATTAAGAGGTGTAATTAATTTTTTCACGAAGGGACAAAGGGCATTATGCCAAAACCCTGGGTGATGTTGTGTTCAATAAGAGAAATATACTTTTATTTTTTTTTAAAAACAATTATAAGCGTTTTTGGGCAAAAAAAAACGGACTCAAGATTCTTGAGTCCGTTTTATGCTTTGCTGTTCCGTAATCTTTAAGCTTTTGCTTCCGGAACGGGGTACACGCTGACCTTTTTGCGTGTTTTGTCTTTGGGTTCGAACTTGACAACGCCGTCAATAAGCGAAAAGATCGTGTCATCGCTGCCGATCCCGACGTTTTTGCCGAGATGGAATTTAGTGCCGCGTTGGCGGACAATAATGTTACCGGCGAGCACTACTTCTCCGCTGTATCGTTTGACGCCGAGACGCTGGCCGTGGCTGTCACGCCCGTTCTTGGTGCTGCCTAGTCCTTTCTTATGTGCCATGGTATACTCCTTACTTTGAAATCGCGTTAACTTCAATTTCCGTAAAAGGCTGACGATGGCCTTTCTTCTTCTGGAAACCTTTTCGGCGGTATTTACGGAAGTGAATGACTTTGTCGTTCTGACCGTGGCTTAAAACGGTCGATTCTACTTTTGCACCTTTTACGGTAGGCGTGCCGATTTGGACGTCGCCATTTTCGGAAATCAAAAGGACGTTATCAAAAACGACCTTATCGCCGATTTCCGCTTCAGCAATGCGCGGGATAACGACTTTCTTTCCCGCTTCGCATTTGTACTGAAAACCTTTGATATCAACTACTGCGTACACTTTTTGCCTCCAAAACTCTGTTGGATTACAGTATTATAAATTAGGCTGCAAATATAGCGGGCGAATGCGTATAAAGCAAGGTTTTTTTTGAGTTTTTTGGAGGTATATTGTGAAGCAATTTACCGCAGAATCGTCTTCATCTTACGCTCGAGGTTGCCCTGCGCCCAAACTACATCGAAGTTCAGTTCCCCGAGCAAAATATCCTCTTCCGTTGTGATTTCAATCCGCCATTCCCCGGGCCAGATCGTCGTCTTGTAGGAAAACCCGCGATAGCCGCCTTCACGTCCGCCCTGAAGCAGGTAGCTTAGTTTTTCCTGCGAAATCCACTGCATCCGGCTTGGCTCATACCGCTGCCAGTCGTAGTAGATCGTTTTCTTCATCTCGGTTGGCGCGAAGATGGAGGTAAAACAAAACACCGTATCGCCCTGACGGTATTGATATACGCTGCTGGAATTTCGCCAAAACGCATACCATTCCGGCTTTTCAAACTGCAGCGAGTAGAGATAATCGCTTTTTGCAACGTGATGATAAATGCCGTAATGTTTCAGCGCCATCGGAACAGGGGGGATCCATCGCATAAAATAGAACACGTTGAGCAGGATATAAATGATGAGAATAACAAAAGACGATCTGAGAAATGATTTTTGCGTGACTTTTGATGTGCCGAAACAAACCACCGCCAAAACGACCAGCGTAAAAGCCAAACCCATTGCTCCACCTAAAAGAAATGTTTTCTGTCCCATTTCTTTGGTTATGATGGGGAGGAAAAAAATAAAAAACGACACGCAGGCGATAAAATACATTGCAAACTGGAGGTAAAGATAGTTAAATTTCTTTTTGTAAAATTCATTGATCAGCAGGAGAGCCATTAACCCTGCGATAAACAAAAACGATTTGAGTCCGGCGGAACTCTGGAAATAGAAATACACATGTTTACTGAAAAGCCCGCCCATAAAAAACTGGATGCCTGCCGTTATCCAATTAGCACGGCTCTCGAAAAAAGCGAAACGCAGACGGCCGCTTTCGATCAAATGCGACATGATGATCAAAATGCCCGCCAATACGACATAGGCAAGCAACTGATAGTTGTCCCGCATGACGTCAATGCGCTTAGGATTCAGATTATGCAGGATAAATCCAATAGCGAAATAGAATGGGCCGATGATGCCTTTGTGTTTTTGGTAGTATTGCCAAAGCCAACCGGCCGGCGCGAGAAACCGATGCATAGGATGTTGCTTTAGTTTTTAAATAACAGGTGATCGTACATAAAAGGCAAAAGATAAACAAGAAAATTCTTATTCAGTCCGATAAGTTGTATTGCGCCGAATGCAAAATTTGTATAAATTAATCACAGAAAATCATCGGTTACAGGGACCCCGAATGTATATACATTGTTTATACCTAATTATAATCTGGGTAACGTGTGTGAGTTTGCACGCGCAGGACATGAAGGTCGACGTGTCAACCAACCGAGACAGTCTCTCGATCGGGGAGACGCTCGTCTACTCCATAACGATAACGCACGGGCCGAAGGCAAAAATTTTAGGAGAACCCCGTGTTGATTTCAGCGAATTTGAATTAACGCAAATCAAGAAGTTAGAACCAACGGAACAAAACGGCCGGCTCATTGAAAAAACGGATTATCTTCTGACGACCTTCAATATCGACACTTATATGATCGCAGCGCCGAAAGTGCAATTTCTTTTCAATAAAGACACGCTCACGATCGAAGGCCAATCCAAACGCATCAGGGTAACCAGTTCCATTGATACCAGTTTCAAAGATATTCGCCCGGAGAAGCCGATCATTGAAGGAGAAATAAATTGGCGGCTGTTGGCGCTCTATCTGGTGTTGGCCTTAGCGTTGACCGGAGGGTTGGTTTATTTTGGAATAAAATTATACAAGAAATATCGTTATCGTAAATTACATCCTGCTCCCCGGGTTATTCCTGAAATCATTCGGTCTCCGGAGGAAATCGCACTGGAAGCATTAGACAAGCTTAAAGAAAAAGGGCTGGTTGAACAAGGGGAGTTCAAGCAATTCCACGTTGAGATATCCGATATTATCCGGGGATATGTCGAGAATAAATTTCATATTCCGGCGCTTGAGTCTACTACATCCGAACTCATAGGTGAATTTAGGAAAAAACGCGTCATTGAAGAGAACTTTGTCACGTTGCTGCGGCGATTTCTGGAAGTTTGCGATCTGGTTAAATTTGCAAAATATAAACCTTCAAACGAAGAGTGTCTGGAAGTATTTAACGAAGCACATAATTTAGTAAAGTATCGTCCGACGAAAAGTTAAAGTATGACACCATTGTTGATTTTATTTCAATACGTACGACAGTGCCGTTACTCATCCCATAATTAAGAGAGTCGATTATGACATTTGGTATTATTGTAAACGTTCAGAAAGAAAACGTGATTCCGATCCTGCCGAAATTTCTGGCATGGCTGATAGAAAAAAACTATGACTTCGTGGTGGATCAGGATGCGGAAAAAATATGTAAAGATAAAAAGCTTGCGAACAAGATCCCATTTGCAGAAGAAGAAGAATTGGCCAAGCAATCGGATTATCTTATTTCGTTCGGCGGGGACGGGACCCTGCTAATGACGGCGCGCCTGGCAGGGGATTCCGGTAAACCCATTCTTGGCGTGAATGTAGGTAAATTAGGGTTCTTGACGGAAGTAGAAACGAAGGAACTGGAACAGGCATTTGAACGCGTTAAAGCAAAGGATTATCATCTCGAACAACGCATGGTACTCGAGGCGCGTTGGGATTCCGAAGCGGCGTATGCTTTAAATGACTTTGTTCTTGTTCGCGGCGAGACAGTAAGGTTCATCAAAATCCGAACGGAGGTTGATGAGGCATTTCTCAATACATATATTGCAGATGGGTTGATTGTAGCGACGCCCACGGGTTCCACAGCCTATTCGCTTTCGGCCAACGGGCCGATATTGGCGCCAACCCTTGAAGCGATTATCATTAATCCCATCTGTCCGCACACATTGACCGCAAGACCGCTGGTGATCAATTCAGACCGAACTGTCAGGCTGACGTTGGAATCGCACGAGACCGTAAAACTAACCGCCGACGGCCATGAAGACGCGGACATTCACACTGGGACCTCAGTGACGATCAAGCAGGCCGCGCATAAAATTAACCTGATTCGATTTGGCGAACGAAATTTCTTTGAAGTTCTGCGGAATAAACTGCACTGGGGAGAAGACGTGAGGAATCAGTAACCAGTGAATAATGGATAATGTATAAGGCCAAGGGATTCCCTTCAGTATTAAACCACAGTTGTTTGTGGAGAGTGAGGAAATACATTCGCTGCTACCAGAGCCTACATAATAACAAAACAAGAAACGGGTTTTCAATTTGAAAAACCCGTTTTGTTATTGACAGTAATTGTGAGAAAATTTTAACTGCTCTTTGCCGGAGCGGTGTACGTGGCATCGCCAAAGGCCAACATCGGATAGAATACAACCCCGAGAAGAATCAATCCTACCGTGAAACCAGTACTCTTACCAAAGGACAGCGACAGGTTGTGAATAACTATTATGATAAATACAATTTGAAGAAGTGGTATGAGCATAAGCAAAAGCCACCACCAGGGCTTCCCTACAATTTCCAACAGAACGATAATGTTATAGATCGGGATAAGGCAAGCCCAGCCGGGTTTACCGGCTTTCGTGAAAATGATCCAGAGAGAAGCAATCATCAGTACGACAATCGCGAGATAAATTAATGCTATGATAACCATTTCCGTCTCCTCATTTTTATCACCTACTCATTTGGCTTTTCGGTTACGCCCCGTTATTTTTTAGTGGTATCTGGACTCCACTTTATATTTTTTAAAAACTGCTTCTTGGTTTGTAATCAAACTCACGCGACAGACGATGTTTCATCTAAGGAATGGAGAATTTCTTGAACCGATTTTGTAATTTTCGGCAAAACATTTTGTATGTCAGGTGAAAGATCAAGCTTCATCGGTTGAACCTTTTCAATGGAAACCGTGATAAGATGCACTTCAGGCATGTGGTTAAGGATTGCGGCTGACTCGACAAGGTCCTTCAGGCCGATATCGTGCGCGCTAAGGGCTTTGGGGAAATCGCTTGAAAACCGAGGCCGTATGATTCGTAAGGTTCCAGGTGGCTGTCCGTCCATCGTCGCGTCGATCATGATGATCTTTTTATAATGCTGCAGATATTCCAGCAAATGAAATCCGCCCGTTCCGCCATCCAGAAAATGAACGTTTTCAGGCCAGGTTTGTTTTTCCAGTTCACGTATAGCGTGAACCCCGGCGCCTTCATCGCCCATGAGAACATTGCCAATGCCTAATACAAGAATCTTCATAGATATTTCCACAAGGTGTGGCGCTTAGCGCGCGATGTGAAACCATGGAACCGCAATAGCGTATCGCTTGGTAAGACAGGTGTTTAAAAAGTAAGTTGTTTTGTTCGCAACCGCAATAATTAATTATTCTATGCAAAAACAGTTTGATTTATTCAAATCGATCTCCGCAGGTTCTACAAATTCACGTAGAAAGTTTTGTCTGCGTAAATCGGCGCTATCTGCGGGAAAATTTACAGTAGCTGAGTAGTTATCTCGCAGAAATTATTAAAAAAAAGGGCGAACTCTCGGTTCGCCCTATTATTTCGGCAGGATGACTACTTCTTTTCAATAAATTTCCAGCCGCCGCCCATGGAGGATAAAACGCCGCGGCCTTCGACGTAGTCATGATAAAAAACAAGATATACGTGGACCATTGAAAAAATAATAAAGAACCACATGGTCAAATGATGCCACTGGCGAACGGCAAAGTCGCCGCCCATCAGAGGAACGATCCACGCAAATAGATTAGGAAGGATAGCATCGCTCATCGCCGCATACATTCCAAAGCCGGTGATGCACTGGAACAGAAAGGCGATAAACGTTATGAAGTAGGTGAAGCTGGCGAGCGAATTATGTCCGATCGATTCGATCGGTTTGCTTTTGGCCTGGAGGATGTCGACCTTCAATACTTCCATAGCCTCCTGAAACTGTTCTTTCCTATGCAGGATGAAATTTCTCCATTGAGCGTATTTGTTGCCTGCAAAACCCCAATAGATCCTGAACATAAAATTGAAGAAGAACAGGAATGCGGCCGTGAAATGAATAAAACGCACCGTTCCAAACCAATAGCCGAAGGAAGCCTCCGAACCGCTTTGCAGAGCCGGAGGGCTGCCGATAATATATCCCGTTATGGCCAGCGCCGTCACACAGGCTCCGTTGAGCCAATGATAAAGGCGGACGGGGATCTGCCAAACGTAGACTCTGTTTAATGTTGCTGTATGCATACTTCATCTCCTAAAAGGTTTGGATTTGATGAACGTACGTACCCTTTTCATCATAGAGATGGACGGCGCATGCGATGCAAGGATCGAACGAATGAATCGTTCGTAATACCTCTAAGGGTTGTTCCGGATTCTTTATCGGCGTGCCGATCAGCGAAGATTCATACGCCGACATTTTACCTTCCGGATCCCGCGGCGAGGCATTCCATGTGCTCGGAACGACTAGCTGGTAATTATCGATCTTCTGATCTTTGATCACGATCCAATGCGCCAAAGCGCCGCGCGGCGCCTCGGTGAGACCGACGCCTTTTGCTTCTTTCGGCCAAGTGGCCGGTTCCCATTTTTCATTATTAAAGGTGCGCGTATCGCCGTTCTTGATATTGGTTAATAACTGCTGATAGAATTCCATTGACCATCCGGCAATCAGTTGCGTTTCAATTCCGCGTGCAGCCGTCCGTCCAAGCGTTGAGAATAAAGCGGCTACAGGCACATCGAGTTTCTTCAGCACAGCGCCGATGGTTTCCTGTACTTCTTTGTGTCCGGAACCGTATGCAACGAGCAGCCTTGCCAGCGGCCCGACTTCCATCGCGTTACCTTTCCATCGCGGCGTCTTCAGCCAGCTGTATTTGCTGTCCACATTCAAATAGTCGTACGGCGGTTTCGGCCCGGTATAATTGAATTTCGTTTCGCCATCCCATGGATGTTTACCCTTATCGTTGCCGTCGGAATATTCATACCATGAATGCTTGATGAACTCCTGTACCTGATCAATATTCTTTCCGTCCACTTCGTGAATTTCTGCCAGATTACGGTTGAGTATCGCGCCGCGAGGGAATTTGAATTTCGACAGATCGCCGTATCCGTTCATCGGCAGATCGCCGTACGACATATAATTTGACAATCCTCCGCCTATCGCGCCCCAATCCTTGTAGAACGAGGCCACGGCGAGCAGATCGGGGATATACACCTGTTCGACAAAAACTTTTGCATCTTCGAATAGTTTTCCGACATACGCCAGACGTTCGGCATTTAAAGCGTTTGAGTCGTCAATATTAATGGAGCACGGCGCGCCGCCGACAAGGTAATTCGGATGCGGATTTTTGCCGCCGAAGATCGTATGAACTTTTACGATCTCTTTTTGCCATTCAAGCGCTTCGAGATAATGCGCCACACCTATGAGATTCACTTCCGCCGGCAGTTTATACGCCGCATGGCCCCAGTAGCCGTTGGCAAAAATGCCGAGTTGGCCGCTGGTGACAAAAGCGGTGAGTCGTTTTTGCAGATCGGAGAAATAGGCCGGCGAACTCTTCGGCCAGTTGGAAATACTCTGCGCGATTTCCGATGTTTTTTTCGGATCGGCCTTTAATGCGCTCACGATATCCACCCAATCCAGCGCATGCAAATGATAGAAATGCACTACGTGATCCTGCAGATATTGCGCGCAGAACATAAGATTACGAATCAATTCCGCATTCGGCGGCACGGTGATTTTTAAGGCGTCTTCGACGGTTCGCACCGACGCCAGCGCGTGTACGGTGGTGCATACGCCGCACGCGCGTTCCGTAAAAGCCCACGCGTCACGCGGATCGCGGCCTTTCAGAATAAGTTCGAATCCCCGCACCATGGTGCCCGAACTGTAGGCATCCACGATTTTTCCGTCCTTCACTTCAACTTCAATACGAAGGTGTCCCTCAATGCGGGTGATGGGATCGATGACAATTCGATTTGCCATTAGGCACCTCCTTCTTTCTCTTTATGCGATTGCGCAATATGCTCTTTGATCTCTTTTCGTTTCTTGATGTTGGTCGTAACCGCATGCGCAGCCATTCCGGCTAACGTGGCGGCGCCCACGGCAACGCCGATCTTATCGGCGGTCGTTTCAATACCAAAGCCCGGGAACGAAGCCAGATGCTGATAGAACGGTCCGTTGTCCCAGAAATTAGCCTCGCTGCATCCGATACATCCGTGGCCGGACTGGATCGGATAGCTCACGCCGTTATTCCATCGCATCACGCCGCAGGCATTATAAGTAACGGGCCCGCGGCAGCCGACTTTGTACAAACAGTATCCGCGTTTTGCATTTTCATCATCAAACGATTCGACGAACAGGCCTGCGTCGTAATTTGGACGGCGGTAGCACGTGTCATGTACGCGTCTGGAATAAAACGCTTTCGGCCTGCCGAGCCCGTCGAGTTGCGGTATACGGTCAAATGCCAATAAGTGAACGATGGTTCCGGCCATGACTTCGCCGATCGGCGGACAGCCCGGAACATTGATGATCGCTTTGCCGCTAATGATTTTGTGTAATGGCGTTGCGCCGGTCGGATTCGGATTCGCTGCCTGAATACAACCGTTGGATGCGCAGCTTCCCCATGCCACGAGCGCTTTGGCGCCCTCCGCTGCCTCTTTGACGATATCGAGAGCCGTGCGGCCTCCTATACAGCAATACACGCCATTTTCTTCGGTCGGGATGGAACCCTCAACCAGCATCAGGTATTCGCCTTTGTGTTTTTTCATGGTTTCATGAAGCGCCGCTTCAGCCTGATGGCCTGCGGCCGCTTGCAGGGTCTCCGTATAATCGAGCGAAATTTTATCGAGCAGAATATCCGCCACGATCGGGTGAGAGGAACGTATAAAAGATTCGCTGCAGCAGGTGCATTCCTGGAAATGAAACCATACCACGGGAATTCGCGGTTTGGTTTCCAGAGCATGCACGACTCTGCCGAGCCCGCTGGCTTCCACTCCGATGAAAGCCGTCATCCAGCTGCAAAAGCGGATAAAATCGCGCCGAGAGTATCCTTCTTTCTGCATCTGTTCATAGATGGTGAGAGACTGGTCATTCATAGTGCCCTCGCTGTTTAGTATTAAAAAAATGTATGGAGGAATCAAAATATCAGGCAAACATTGCGAAACAGATATGATTAGGTTTCGCTCAGGTGTATATAAATTCAGCAATCGGCGTGCCGCAGATTAACAAACTGAAAAGATTCAACATAGAAAAAAACAACATTCGTCATGTACGGAAATCCGTTAAAGCTATTGCGGAATTCCGTCAGACGGGTTCTCCCCGCGTCGATGGAACAAATGGTTTAACGCTGGTTACGGAAACGGTAGCTTCTATAATGACCTTATCGCTTAGACGTGCTTCCTCATTTTCCTGAAGTACGATTTCAATGATATGGGGATCAACGCAGATTTTAGCCGCACGTTTCCCTTGTTCATCAAATGTTTCAACGACTTCGCCGGTAAACTGCAGGCTCTTTTTGGACGACTTGTCTTCCATAAGGTTGACTGTGATTGGAATTAATTACAATCAATTTATGTGCCCAAAAGTGAGCCTTGAAAAATGGAGAGATAGGTGTGGCGGCTCAGAAAAATTAACGGGAATTCGCAACTCCGGTGGCGGGAAAACGTTACGAAATGTACCGCGGAATTTCATTCCGCGACTTCGCGGATTACAAATCCGCGGTACAGAATCCCGAAGGGATTCCACCTCTATAGAAATGATTTAATGGGATTTCGTCCGACTCCGAAGGAGTCGCTGGGAATGGCTTGCAGTTTTCTTCAACCTCACCCTATCCCTCTCCTCGATCGAGGAGAGAGCACGTACTAAATGAAAAAGTACGTGCCCTTCTCCTTTGTAAGGAGAAGGGACAGGGTTGAGGTTGTATATCCACGGAGCGGAATGTCGCACCTTCGGGGCTTGAAAATTTGGTGTGACCGCAATTCTATACACATCACGCCGCGTCCCGGCTGAAATCAGCAGGAGCCTTGAATCCCGAAGGGACTCCACCTCTATAGAAATGATTTAATGGGATTTCGTCCGACTCCGAAGGAGTCGCAGGGATGATGCTCGTCTTTACTCCGTAATTTCTTCGTGTAATGAAGTTATTGTCGGATTTTGCTGATTCTTGTTCAAGCTTATAGAGTTTCATAAAGTAAGTTGAGTAGTCGCCTATTTTCTATAAACCACAAGAGACAGAATGGCGAATAGTATCATGATCACGCTTGCGCAGAACGTGAGTAAACCCCAGAGGAATTCATTTTGGGTCACGAAGACCTGGACTATACCATATCCAAGCAAAGGAAGTGCCATGATGAACAGAAGGATAGCCAGCGCCTTTAAAAAAACATCCATGCGCCGATTATGTGTATCCGAAAGCAGCCCTTGTGTGACTGTGATCAGGAGATACACGACGCCGCCGAGTACTGCGCCGAGGAACACGGTTCCGAAAATATTGCCCGCCAGGTCCTCGTTAAAATTTATTTTCAAAACAATCCAGATGAAAAAGAGGACGAGGTAAATAATAATGAGACGGGATGATGTATGAAGGAATTTATTCATTTGGTTGGTTGTTTATAAGTTTATCTTTGCCTAGAATTAACTATTTCGCCCCGGTAAAAGTTCATGCCGTTCCATGTAAAAGGAATCAGATCACCCCTCAGTTTTTTGATGTATTTGTCCGGTTCATCGAGCCACAGGCCGACCGAAAGGTCGTTCCCGTTATTTCTCAAACGGATCGGCATTTCGTACGCCGTGCCGGAAATGATTGCCTCCGCTTCCGCCGGATCACTCAGAAAATCAGACAGGGAGATCGACGGCATGACGGATGTCTTATCAATCTTTTCCATGGTGCCGTTTCGGAAAACAGAAAATTCTATTTGGTATGAGCAGAGAGGCCCGCATCCCTTTTCTACCGTTCCGATCAAAACACTGCCGTCTTCGATGTCCCAGTAACTCATGCGACGAGAGGTTTCACAATCGATACACTCAATATTCATGAGCCTTAGATTCTCGTCGATTGACGTGATCCGGAAGTGAGTTGCGACCGTTTGAAGTAGTGGAGGCATCGAAAGTTGCTTATATTCTAAAAGCATTTTTAACCCTTCTGTCATTTTTCTGAAATTGTTATTAAAAACAAAATATAATTCGATGCCCTTGAGTTCGTTTACCAATTTTCGAATCATCATCGAATCATGAGTGTCTGAGGTTTGGATAGAATGGTGAGTTGCGGTGGCCGCTTGAAGAGTCAATGCATTATATTTTTTGGTTGGTTTTTCGTCAAACCCGGCGGGCAGTCCGGTATCCTTTTGAGTAGCCCGGCTCGAAGAAATGAGGACAAAAATAATCCCTATGAGTATTATTTGCGAATTACGTTTCACGTTCTTTTTACCATACGAATAATAAAAAGCCGCCATCCTCAATACGAAATTGAGAATTGGCGGCGTAATCCTACCTATCTATATTAATGAGTAGACATTATTTTTTAGCGGCATATTTCCCAACTTCTTTTGCAACAGCCCCTTTCAGATCATCTACAACCGATTCCGGCGGAATATCTTTTGTGAATTCTTCAAAGGTACTGTAGGCCGACTTTACGGTCAGAGGTTTCGTAGCTGCTGTTGCATAAAGCGTCTTTATGGTATCGGACTTCTTTTTCCCTTTTTTCTCGATATTTTCCATGATCTTGATCTCGCACTTCATGGTCAATTTAATCGTCTTACTGCTTTGACCCAGTATTAAATCGTAGACTCCGTTTATAACGACTGAAACATACAAGCTGTAATCCGCAGCAGACCAATCGGGTTCTTTGCCAAAAACCGATGACTCTTTTGTTGGCAAACTGTCAAAAGGAACGCCGGTAAAACATGTTACACCATAACCGGTATTGAGCGATTCTATCACGTTATCAACTACAGATTTATACGCATCCGGCACGGTTTTTTGTTTAAAAAGATCCTGCGAAATAATGCTGGGCGGTCTTGTTTGTTGTCCTTTAATACCGTCCCATGTGTAAACAACATAAACTACGGGAATCGTCTTGCCTTCGGCCGCGAGTGCCGCAATTTTTTCCTTTAGAGTGGGGTCTTTGGCAAAAGATGTGCACGGCAGCATGGTATAAAACAACATGCAGCAGAATAATAAAGTAATTAAGATTCGTCTTTTCATAAAACCTCCTTATTAGTTAAGATAACAGACTCGCGTTGATTACCGGATCATAAAAATTGCATTCGTATTGTAAACCGGAATAGGATTTTTGATAATTTTAGAAACCTATTTCACTTTACAAGCAATACATTCATGTTTGTCATATTTTCTGCTGCGCGGAAATTTCCTTGCGCTCGATCTCCTTAATGAAAAATAAAAGGACTGATTCCTAGCGGGATGTTCAGATGGCGAGGTTTCTTCTCAACCTGATATAGTTATGGATACGACCGGAACCCGCTATTCAATAGAACAGTGTTCAAAGTGATGGGACTATAGATTGGTTCTAATATTGGAAGGCAAGATGTGAGCCGAATTTCATTTTTTGTAAAATAAGCGTTTACAAAACTCAGGTATTGTTCATTAGCGAAAATTCGTTATTTCTAGAGTGGAAAACCGCTTGCAGGGGGAGATATGAATGACGTTTTGATTGTTCAATAATGAAACTTCATACATCACAAATCCGTAAAATAGGTCAGTTTTTTGAAAGAAAATCCATATGGTCACGTTCCTCTTATGGTGTATCCTCCTCGTTCTTTGTTGGCCGCTGGCCATTGCTGCATTAATCGTTTATCCGTTCCTCTGGCTGATCTTTCTTCCCTTTCGAATCATCGGCATTACGCTGGACGGAGTACTGAAATTGATTTATGCTTTATTTGCACTGCCGTTTAAGATTGTCAGCGGTTCAAAGCTGAGGAACTGACAAAGTTTTTAGTGTTGCGGTAGCATTGCGTTTCGGTAAGGAGCAAATGATCTATTCCAGCGCGGAGAATTGATGCAGGCGTGAGAATCAGGAAGCGTCTATTTCAATATCGTATTTCTTCATTTTATCCCGAAACGTAGATAGGCTCATGCCGAGCGCTTTGGCGGCGATGGAACGATTACCGTCGGCTTGGCGGACTGCCTGGCGGATGAGGTTGGATTCGAGGCAGGCGGTGATCTGATCGAACGTCATGTTCCCGTCAACAAAACAACGGTTACATGCTTTCAGCAAATAATCTATCGGATTTTCTTCACGAATTTCTTTAGGTAAGTCCTGGATGCCGATTTCTTTGGTAACAAAGAGTGACATCCGTTGAATCGTGTTCCGCAATTCCCGCACATTGCCGGGCCAATGGTATTGAATCAGCGCACGCATGGCATCGGGTGAGACGGTAATCGTCTTATCGGGCGCGAACCGCTGAAGATAATGTTCGATCAACAGCGGAACGTCTTCACGCCGGTCACGTAGCGGAGGAATGGTCACCGGAACGACGTTGATCCGGTAAAAAAGATCGGCGCGGAACAGCCCGCGTTCAACCAGTTCCTTCAGATCGATCTTGGATGCCGTGATAAGGCGAACATCAATAGGAATGGATGTGTGTCCGCCGATCTTCATTAATTCACGCGACTCCAAGACGCGCAGAAGTTTGGACTGAAGATGAAGCGGAAAATCGTCAATGTCGTCGAGGAAAATACTTCCGGTATCGGCAAGTTCAAATAACCCTTTTTTCTCCGTTGATGCGCTCGTGAAGGCGCCTTTCTCATGCCCGAAGAGTTCGCTCTCCAGAAGTTCCGCCGGCAGCGCCGACAAGCCGATCTTCACAAAGGGTTGCATACTGCGCGAACTCGTGCGGTGAATGTATTCTGCAACCAGTTCTTTTCCCACACCGGTTTCTCCGATCAGCAGAATAGAACTGTCGGACGCCACCGTCTTATCGAGGTTCGCCAAGATCGAACGCATCGTATCATTTTGCGTGATCAATGTGACGGATTTACTCATCATAGTTAGACTTGTTCAGTTCTTTAACGCACAAAATAGAAGAAAATTAAAAGCATATAACAAGAGATAAATAATGAAAAAGTCGAAACACCATAGAAACGTTGGGAAGTAATACACGGATTGTCAAAAAACTTAAACATTTTTTATTTTATGTTTAGTGTTATTCATTGTATAGTCTCTTGAAACGTTCAGAGGTTATTATAATTTGACGATCCGTAGACAGTTCCATTCAGCAAATTCTCGGCAACTGTTCTCCCGACAGCATATCAACGATTCGCAGACTGCCGATGGACGTTTTCATCACTACATTTTTTGGATGTTCCGAAACTACTTTTCCGATGATCCGAGTGTCCTTTCCTAACGGATGAGCGCGCATGGCGTTCAGAACTTTCTCCGCGTCTTCCTGCGCGATTAAGGCCAGCAGTTTTCCTTCGTTGGCAATGTACAACGGGTCGAGGCCGAGAATCTCGCAGGCGCCTTTAACCTCTTCGGTGATAGAAATTTTATCTTCTTCAATATGAATACCGATATTGGCGGTCACGGCAATTTCGTTCACCGCGCTGGCAATACCGCCGCGCGTAGGATCGCGGAGAACGTGGATGTTCTTTGTAACACTAAACATCGCTTCGACCAATCCGTTGAGCGCCGCCGTATCGCTTTCAACCGTTGTTTCAAATGTCAGTCCTTCGCGCGCCGACATGATGGCGATACCATGATCGGCTATGCGGCCGTTGAGTAATATGACGTCGCCGATTTTCGCATTGAGCGGCGAAATATTTATTCCCTTATCAATAATCCCAATTCCGGAAGTATTGATAAATATCTTATCGCCTTTGCCTTTATCCACCACTTTTGTATCGCCGGTTACGATTTGAACGCCGGCTTTTTCTGCAGCACGTTTCATGGACAACACGACCTTCCAAAGATCTTCCATTGGAAAACCTTCTTCTAAAATAAAACCTGCGGACATATAAAGCGGCTTAGCGCCGCACATGGCAAGGTCATTGACGGTACCGTTGACAGCAAGATCACCGATATCGCCGCCCGGAAAGAATATCGGCTGTACTACGTACGAATCCGTTGAAAAAGCAAAACGATTTCCGCCCGCCTCAAATATTGCGCCATCATGTTCCGCATGCAATAACGGGCTGTCGAACTGCGAAAAGAACAATTTTTGTATCAATTGATGAGAGAGGGTTCCGCCGCCGCCGTGCGCGAGCAATACTTTTTCATACTCGCTGATCGGAATGGGGCAGCCTAAGCCGGAGCCGATGTCCATAGGTTCATTCATGGTTGTTCCGTTTCACAATAATTTCCAAATCTCAAAACTCAAATTCCAAATAAATATCAATTTCAAAACTCCAATTGAAGAACAATTCATGAAACTTCAGTTTGGCATTTGAAACTTATTTGGATTTTGTGATTTGTTATTTTGACCTTCACGATCCTTTCTAACCTGTTTTACTGATCTTCCCATAATGGAAATATGCCGCGCAGGCGCCCTCGGACGATACCATTGGCGCGCCGAGCGGATGTTCCGGTGTACATTCTTTTCCGAACGCGGAACAAGCAATTGGTTTTTTTAATCCCTGCAAAACCTCACCTGCTATGCATATGGAGGACTCGGGTTGAGAGATGTTTTTTACTTTAAAAATCTTCTCTGCATCGAACTCCGCGAAAGCTTCTTTTAGCTGATAGCCGCTTTTGGGGATAGTTCCAATGCCGCGCCATTTCCGGTCTACAGTATCGAATATTTCCGATAGAAGTCTTTTCGCCGGAATATTACCCTCTTTCTGAACCACGCGACTGTATTGATTTTCCACTGTATGTTTTTTTTCTTCCAATTGCTTTACTGCCAGGCATACCCCATGCAAGATATCTACCGGTTCGAATCCGGTAACGACGATCGGAATTTTGTATTTTGCCGCGAGCGGAATATATTCATCATAACCCATTACCGTACACACATGGCCCGCTGCGAGAAATCCCTGAATTTTTGTGAGAGGGGAGGACAAAAGCGCTTCGATAGCGGGCGGAACGAGCACGTGCGAACAAAGGATCGAAAAGTTTTTTATATTCCGGCGTTTTGCTTCCGCAACGGCCATCGCGTTAGGCGGCGCAGTAGTCTCAAATCCGACGGCGAAGAACACCACTTTCTTATCCGGATTTTTTTCAGCAAGGAGAACGGCGTCGAGCGGGGAGTAGAGCATTTTAACCTGAAAGCCATTGGCTTTCACGCTTAGCAGATCATTCTTGGATCCCGGAACTCTGAGCATATCGCCAAACGATGTAAATATCACGTCGTCACGGGAAGCAATCGCGATTGCTTTGTCAATCATTTCAAGCGGAGTCACGCAGACCGGACATCCGGGGCCGTGAACCAGCGTGATCGAATCGGGCAGAAGATCTTCGATACCGTATTTTAGAATCGTATGCGTCTGCCCGCCGCAAATTTCCATGATCGTCCATGGTTGCGTGGCTGTTTTTTTGATCAGTTCGGCAAAATGTTTTGCGGCTTTGGCATCGCGGTATTCGTCAATATAGCGCACGGATCACCTCGTTACGTTTTAATGGCGGTTTCGGCATTAAATTTCTTCCGTTCCTCCTCTTCCTCGATTAGTTCTCCCATTTCCGTCAGCATGCGCAAAGTTTCTTCCGCTTCTTTTTCGTCAATTTTACTTAGAGCAAAACCTACGTGCACAAGAACATAATCGCCGATCTTTGCCTCGGGCAGCCATTCGAGGCACACGTCTTTACCGACGCCGCCGAAATTAACTTTGGCCATACGAAGCGCGGCCGAATCGTCGATGGAAATTATTTTTCCGGGAACGGCAAGACACATATTTATCTCCTTCTTAATTTAAAAGACTCACCAAAAATCAAATATGAAATATCAAAACTCAAAAGTGAAAATTGGACGATGATGAAATGTTGCCCTTTAGTCTTTTTGATATGTAATTTTAATTTATGAGATTTGATTTTTTATTTGCTCCTATTAGGTAAAGTATTCCTAAACCAACGAATGTTCCATTTCAGTTTTTGACTTTCTATGCACGCTCTGAATAGCGATCGCAACTTGCCCGACTGCAATTCCTCCGTCGTTGGTCGGTATGCGCTGATGCCAGTAGACTTTGAATCCATCGGCTTTTAGGCGCTGAACCGTTTTTTCCAGCAGAACGGCATTTTGAAAACAACCGCCGCTGAGGATGACTTTTTGGTCGCCGGTCTCTTTTGCCACGGCAACGATCATTTCAGCCAAAGTATTGTGAAATTTTGCCGCTAGAATTGAGGCCGGAACTTTTCGTCTTAGTTCAATCAAAATTGCTTCGATCATCGGCTGCCAATCGAGGATTACGCGTTCTGTACGTCGGAGTTCGAAATCAAAAATTCCTGTAATCGCAGAATCTGCAGCGAATTCGAGCATCATGGCGGACTGTCCTTCATAATTTGTATGTTGGCGTAAACCGATGAGCGACGCTACGGCGTCAAATAAGCGCCCTGCGCTCGAAGTAATGGGCGAGTTGATCTTCTTTGACAACATCTGATGAATAACAATGGCTTCTTCAGATTTAAAATTACTAAGTAATCCCTGATGATCGGTGAAAAGTTGCTCGCCAAACATTTCATACAAAATTCCCACCGCGCAGCGTCGAGGTTCTTTAACCGCTTTTTCCCCGCCGGGCAATCGGAATTGCCGAAGTTGTGCAACGTGTTTAAATCCGTCGTCATTTGAAATAAAAAATTCACCGCCCCAGATCGTTCCGTCATGGCCGTATCCCGTACCGTCCCAGGAAACGCCGAGCGCTTGTCCTTCGATCTGATTTTCCAAACGGCACGCCGCTATATGCGCTTCATGATGCTGTACTTGGATGGGATATTCTGCCAAGGTTTCTGCGAATTTACTCGACAGATATTCCGGATGTTTATCACAGGCGATGGTTTTGGGTTTAACATTATACAGTTGCCGGAAATCCTGACCCACTTTGAAAAATGTGGTATAAGCTTCCTGCGTTGACAGATCGCCGATATGCTGACTTGTAAAAATATTTTTATCAATAGAAATGGCAATAGTGTTTTTTAAGTGCCCGCCAACAGCCATAACGGAAGGGCCTTCGATGCTTTCCATGTGATTAATTGTTATCGGCAACGGCGCATATCCGCGCGCGCGGCGCATGATCATTTCACGGCCCATGACAACACGAACAATAGAATCATCCACATGGCGAACAATCGGTCGGTCATGAACGAGGAAAAAATCTGCGATTTCATGTAATCGATTTACCGCTTCATCTTCGGCCGTCGCCATCGGTTCCTCTGATACATTTCCGCTGGTTGCGACGACCGGGAGTTTCAATTGGCGCAGAAGAATATGATGCAACGGTGTATAGGGAAGCATCGCGCCTAGATAAGGGTTTTCCGGGGCAACCGAAAGCGATACTTTCGAGCGACGGACATTTTCTTTTCTCCGCACTAATACGATTGGCGATTCGGCGGAATGTAACAATCGTTCCTCGAAGTTCGAAATCTCACAGTGTTGTTGAATAGATTTCATAGTGGGAAACATGACCGCGAACGGTTTTTCCTCGCGTTTTTTTCGTTCGCGTAAACGGCCGATGACCTTATCATCGTCCGCGCGGCAGATCAGTTGATAGCCTCCCAGGCCTTTCATGGCAACGATCCGGCCGTTTTTTATGGCGTCTACTATAAATTGTATCGCGGTGTCAAGGCCGGCCAGCATATTCCGATCTTTGTCCCAAACTTCTATATGCGGCCCGCAATCCGGACAAGCGATCGGCTGGGCATGAAAGCGTCGGTCTAACGGATTATCGTATTCATTCTTACATGATTCACACATTTTAAATTGTTTCATAGATGTATTCGGACGGTCATACGGCAACGATTCTATAATCGAAAACCGAGGCCCGCAGTGCGTGCAATTGATAAATGGATAAAGATACCGGCGGTTTTTCAAATCAAACATTTCCGTGAGGCATTCATCACAAACGGCCAGGTCAGGCATGATAAACGCCGATTTTTTCCCGTTTGAATCGCTTTCGCGAATCTGAAAATCGATATATCCTGCCGGATCAAGAAATGAAAATTCCATACTATAGATAATCGCATGAGGCGGCTTTTTGAATTGAATTTGTAGTACGAAACGGTCTAATATTTCTTTTTCACCTTCTGCTTCAATTAACACGCCGGTTGGTGAATTGAGCACAAAACCCGGCAAACCTACTTCATGCGCAAGTTTATAAATAAAAGGGCGAAAACCCACGCCCTGAACTGCTCCCCGGATCGTTATGTGAATACGTGTTTTCACTTTTTTATTTGTGACTCAAGCCAACTGCACCATTCGGCCATACCTTTATCTGTTGTGCATGATGTTTCAAAAATTGTCAATGACGGATTGATCGAACGAGCGTTTGTTTTCATTGTCTCAATATTGCAGGGCAAATAAGGAAGAAGATCGGTTTTGTTGATAATCAGAACGGATGCATTACGAAACATCGCAGGATATTTGAGCGGTTTGTCATCGCCTTCCGTTGTGCTGAGTACTACTACTTTTGTTGTTTCGCCCAGATCATATCCCGCAGGGCAAACGAGATTGCCTACGTTTTCAATAATTAACATCTGAGTGTCGCTTATATCCAGTTGATCGAACGCATCCCGCACGAGCGCGGCTTCAAGATGGCATGCGCCGTTGGTAACAATCTGCACAACGGGAATATCCAGCACGTTTATTCTCTGCGCATCCAGATCGGTCTGCACATCGCCTTCAATGACTGAAATTTTGACTTTGTTTTTGAGATGATATATAGTTCGTTCGACCAGGCTTGTTTTTCCTGAACCGGGAGAACTGAGCAAATTGATCGCAAAAATATTTTTTTCGCGAAGCCGATTCCTTATCGTTTGAGCAATCACGTCGTTTTTTTCCAGTACTTTTCGTTCCAAGGTAATCAGGCTCATGGTTGCTCCTTAATCGCTAATTTCGATTTCCGATACCTGCAATTCATCACCCGCAATGGTTTTGATGTCAGCGCTTCCGCAAGACGGACAGGCAAATATAAAGCCCTCGATTTCAGAAACGACTCGGCAGCCGTTACATTGTAGGGTGATGGGAATATGCTGAATATCCAATTGGGCGCCGTCAAGAGCCGTATCTTTGGTCAGCGCTTCAAAACAAAACGTAAGCGAATCCGGCAGAATATTGGTCAGTTTGCCAATCTTCAATTTTACCGCTTTTACACAATGCGTATTCCCGTCCGGTAGATTTTCCTGCACAATACCTATGATTTCCTGAGCGACCGAAAGTTCGTGCATAACGTGCGCCTTCATTTAAATAAAAAACCAAACCCCGCCGATAACGATGGAGGCGGTGCTGAATCCGATTAGCAATCGTTGATAAAATTGAATTCCATGTTGAGCGAGCCTTACGGCGATAATTCCCATAGCCGATGCAAAAGCCATCATGGCGCAAATCGTTCCTGCGCCAAACGCGGCAAGATAAATGGCCGCATCCATACGTGTGGGCAATGCCAGCGCGGGAAGAATTCCCAGAAAATGAGAACTGCCTGCAAAGCCATGAATGATGCCGACAACGAATGCCGCGTGCGAATGACGGTGGGCTTTTTCGGAATCGTGCCCGGAGATGGCATGGGTGTGTACATGAACGTGCTCCGCCCCGTCATGCGCATGATGGTGTGTGTGAATGGTTTTGGAAAGCGCTTTGTGAATGCCCCAGATGCCGATCGTGATCAGAACAAGTCCGACCAGCCGTTCGCTGTAAGATGAGATAAGGTCGATGGGAATCAGTTCACGTCCGAGTACGGCAAGCAGGCCGACGAGGCCGACGCCTGCGGTGTGGCCCAGTCCCCAACGCATACCGATAATCCATGTGGATTTTTTCCCTTCGACGGCAAGCGGTGAGATCGCGGCAAGATGATCGGGACCGGCCAATACATGTATGGAACCTGCGGCAAATCCCGCGATCGCTGAAATCATGAGTCCTCCTTATGAATCACAAAGGAGTTATTTGAAAAACCGATAACCTATCGGTTAAAAGTCTACGCTCAGGTAAAGCTCCCGCTGGAACTGCATACACTTGGTGAAGCCGCAGCTCCGTGAGAATGTTTACTTGCAAAAACAGAAATTAATTTCTCGTTATCCGCATTTCCGCATCGAGGACATTCCACGTTCTCTTTGGCAGAAAACACGAGCTGTTCGAATTTTTCATCGCACTTCTTACAGCGATATTCAAATACGGGCATGATTTACCTTTGTGTAATAACGCAGTAAAGTAACGAACTTTGATTTAGATGTCTATGACAAAAGTCATATATTCACATGATTTTATGTAATAAGCTAACTTTACCTCATCCGGATATGCGGTCTTTTGCCGAAATATTCCACAGTCCAATTATCCCGACTATTAAAAAAGCGATGCCAATGCCCACCAAAACCGGTTCAATATGTTTTTCATCGCCATACCAGATTAACGATTCCGGATCGAGATTGTTGAATACAATGACGAGGAAATTATTCATGGCGTGCATGATGATAGACGGGATGATACTGCCCGTTCGCCATACGATGACGCCAAGAAATATCGCAATAATGAAAATCTGTACGCCGCCCCAAGGATTAATGTGGATCAATGAAAAAACCAAACTTGAAATAACGACGGCCCACACGGCATTCATTTTATTTTCCATAGCTCCCTGGAACATGCCCCGAATCAGCATTTCCTCGCAAATTCCTGCAGCGAAGACCGCGGCGAGAATGAGCAACGAGCCGCTCATGAAACCGGTGATCTTGAATTCTTCCTTCATTTTTTCAAGGATTTTGTCGGACATTAATTCCGGCGACAAAGCCCCGATCGTGCTGTCGAGATAACTGTTGATCATCGGCGCGATCCAGCGGTCGATCGTGTCCGTGACCACCACCAATCCCAAAGCTAATACACATGACAAGATCAGCGTTTTTGATGAAACGGGATGAAAACGAAATATAGCTTTAATGGATTTGTTTTCCCTGCGCGTATACCAATAAGCCGGAACGACAAAACAGATGGTCCCGACCAGCAACCCTATTTTCAAAATGAGGTCTCCAACCCCCTTTCCGGTATCCATCGACGAACTCATAATACCCGCCACGGCAAAAAGCATGGTTACAATATATCCAAAAATTACGCTAGCAACCAGCAGACCGGTTGCAGTTGCGGGTAGAAACGGGGACGTGTCCGGTGTTTCCGGAGCTGTTTTACTTTGAATTTCAGTTTCTATCATTAACTCTCCTCATATATAGTTACTTTCCCTCCAGTTCATCTGCAATTCTATCCGCGTCCTACAATTTGCGGAGCGCCCTGATCATGCCACGCTATGGTCGCCGCATGTTGCAGCGAACGATTGCCTGCGTGATGTTATGTGTCGTGCACACGTTCTATTTTTTTATATTGTTTATGAAAGCACTATTAATACCCGCTTGAGACTTATCAATCAGCTCCAACCCTTCACACAATTTGGAATCATTAGTTAATAACTGGAAATCAGGAACAAATTCCAAAAACAGTGAGTCAATAATGTCGTTTTTTCTAAACTGCCGATCATTGACAAACATATTCCGCATTAGCAGAATCAGATATCTCATGATATTCTTATTAACTTTAGAAGCGGTTAATATGTAAAGTGCATTCAATTCAGCATCTAAATATTTGACTAAAAGATTATCTGAGATCAAGGGCTTAAACTCACTTCGCGTCAGTTTTTTTCTGATTCGCTTTACAAGCTTATCGTTAGCTATCCCTCGACTTAATTGGTCTATCTTTTCTTGCCTTACCTCTCCAATATCCATATCAACGATTGATACACCATTAACAACACAATGATAACTTATCATAACAACATCTAGCAGTTGCAATAGTAGATCGCGAATTGAGTGTCTTAACTTCTTTTCATCATTCGTAAGATAATAGTCAACAAGCACATTCTTGATTTGTGACTTGATCAACTTTTCATTGCCGATGATAATGCCCTCAATATTCTTTTCAAAAGTGCGGAACCTCGACTTGTCTGATTTCAAACGATTGGCATAAATGGTTGTTGCCAGAACAGCAATTGCGCCATTCATAGTGGCAGACAAAAACGCCTCCTCCATCAAGACTTTCTTTTTATAGGCATTCAAAAGAAAACTTTTGTCAAAAACCGTGTTTCGCGCATATACAAGATCCTTCGGCTTAACCAATTTGTATGAGCTTAACAACTTAATGACCGGAATTTTCCTATCGCGAATGAACGCAAGCATCCTTTTGTTATCATCACGACTGTTTTCAGAATTGGTGAAAACCTCGAGTAAACTCAACTCTGAAATATACACCTTTTGGAAGGTCTGTAATTGCAACATGCACTTTTGGCGCGATATCCTTGCGGAAGGTTTTAAGCCGCTCCAGTAGTACAGAATATTTGTATCAACTACTGCATTCATGGTCTAAACAAGCGTTGGCATATTGCATAACTATTGTATAAACGAATTACTGTACCAATTTTAGTCAATATCCGCAATAGACGGTGGGCAAAAGAAATGTCTATCACGTCTTTTCATTCTTTGCCCACAACCGCTGTAATATTTTTGAATCCGTCCCGTTTTACGAGTTCAATCAGCCTTTTATTTATTTTCTTACAAACCATTGGGCCCTCGTAGATAAAACCGGTGTAAATCTGAAGTAAAGAAGCGCCGGCTTTGATCTTTTCGAAGGCGTCATCCCCTGTGAAAATTCCTCCAACGCCGATGATAAGAATTTTACCCTGCGTCGAAGCATAAATATGACGAACGATCTCTGTAGATCTTTTCTTCAAAGGTTTTCCGCTCAGTCCACCGGCCTCTTTTGATAGATGTGGATCGGACCGCAAATTGTTTCTTTCGATCGTTGTGTTGGTGGCAACAATTCCGCTGATTTTGGTTGATTCGATAACTTGCAACACATCGTCAATCTGAGATAAATTCAGATCCGGAGCGATCTTCACGAGAATGGGTTTTGGAAGTTGTCCTGAAATTTTGCTCAGTCGGCTGTTGGATTCGGTAAGAATCTGAATGATATCGGTCAAAAACGATTTATCCTGCAGTTCGCGGAGGTTGGGCGTGTTGGGCGAACTGACATTCACTACAAAATAATCGCCATACGTCCACAACGTTTCAAATGACAACAAATAATCCTCTTTTGCTTTTTCAAGTTCGACTACCTTGGTTTTTCCAATATTGATGCCGAGGGGAATAGCGTGAAGTAAATTTTTTATTTTCCACAACTCCAGCGCCGTCGAAGTTTTCAAAGCGCCGGCATTGTTGAACCCAAACCGGTTGATCAGCGCTTGATCTTTCTTCAGTCGAAAAAGCCGGGGCCGCTCGTTACCTGATTGTTCCTGTCCCGTCACCGTGCCTATTTCAGCAAATCCAAACCCGAGATAATTCCATGCCGGTATGGCTTTGGCATATTTGTCAAAGCCTGCGGCCAGTCCGATAGGATTTGGAAAATGGCGGTTGAAGATTGACTGATTTAGAATAGGATCATTTACCTGAAATGATTTTTTAAAATAGCTAAGAAAGGCGCCGTTATGATCCAAGCGGTTCAAAATAAAATCATGTACCGATTCGGAGTCGAATTGAAATAGGAGCGGGCGGATGAGTTTTTTATACATCGGGTAATCCTGCAAGTGAAGTTTAGAAAAATAGGAAATATCTGAAGATTTCCAAGATGTTTTTATTAGCTATGGCCAGACGCAAGCGACGGAAGACGGCACTATTTATTTGAAAGTCAGGCTAAAAATGATTACTATTGTAGTTTACTAAGCTATCTCATACGATGTTGTCATGATGCAAATTTTGTCTCAAATCGCCCGCCGGGCTCTTAAAATTTTTCTATACCTTTTTATCACTCTATTCGTATTAGTGATTGTGACCCTTTTGTTTTCACAGACGGGCTTGTTCAGGAGTTTTCTTCGTAGTCAGGTTGTTTCGATTGCCAATGAACAACTTAACGCCGTATTGAGCGTCGAAGAGATCGAAGGAAACTTTTTTTCAAATTTAACACTGAAAAATGTCACATTGTCCCTGGGAGATACTTCCGTCGTTGCGTTTGAGGAACTGGGTTTGAAGTACGATGCGTTCGCTATTCTGGACGATCAGGTTTTAGTTCATGAGATCCGGCTGGTTCGACCAAAGATATACGTGGCATCGGATTCTCTGGGTAACATGAATCTGCAGCGTATTGCAAAACCCGGTGAACCCAAACCGCCCGCCCCTGTTGATTCCTTAGCGAAACCCCTGGGCGGATTTGACATTCGAATCGACGCGTTGATTATCGAGGACGGGAATATCGTTTATGATTCGGAAGCGCTTTTGGCCAACCTGTCGAAACTAAACCTTAATTTACAATTACGCGCTGCGTCTAAACTTCAAAAGATTAACATAAGCCAACTTGGTTTTCTTGTTTCCCGTATAGGCTCCAACGCCCCTGGAAAAATACAAACAGACAGTCTGCAGCTGAAGAACCTAACGCTGTTAATTGAAGCGAATATTTTTAAACCTTCACTTCATCATCAAGTTGCCCATCCCAAGGAAAAAGATTCTAATTGGATTAAAATCGATGAATTCCGTTTCTTAACAAATCGGACGGATTTATTCCTCAAAGGACAAATTGTATTACCGGACAGCGCAGATCACATCGGCATGTTTTATGACGTGAATGTCCGCGCGTTCCCGTTTCATCTCGACGATATCAGAACATTTGCGGATATCGGATTGAAAGATATTGACAAGATAGAATTGGAAGCGCACGCGCAGGGAAATGATAATCAGGTTGATCTGACCGATCTGAGCATCCGGACTCCGGCGGGAACGCTGAAGGGCACCGCCAATCTGGATTACGGCGGAGAGCCTTTGGGATACCGCGCGGACCTTAGCTTTAACGGCATCAATGCCGCCGCTTTTACCGGCCGAAAAGATTTGTATGCCAATATCAACGGGAGCATACATGCCGACGGGGTCGGGATTAAACCCGAAGATCTGATCAGCGTGGTGGAACTAAAATTATACAAGTCGCAAATTTTCGGCATTGATATAGAAAAATTTGAAATTGCGTCGGACGTTCGGGGCGGCATTGCTCAACTGAAAAAATTCGAAGGCCGGACCAGCGCGGGAAATTTTAATTGCGAGGGTTTTTATAATCTGCTGGATGAGAGTTATCATCTTGAAACGAGGTTTCGCGAAATCAATATTGCCGATGCGATCGGCGACACGTCGTTCCAGAGTTCGATCAACCTCAATATTGTCTATGACGGCAAGGGGCTAAATCCAAAAACATCCAGGAGTGTTCTGCATATTAATTCCGATTCATCGAAAATCATGGGGCGTGAGCTTGAGAACCTATCTGTGCGGGGTTCTCAAAACGGAAACCGGGTGAATATTGACGGGATCAGCGTAAAAACGCCGTTGGCCGATTTCAGCGCAAGAGGAAGCGTGGGTATGGATTCGACGTTTGATCTGAGTTACGAATTAAAGACGCGCGATTTTTCACTACTTCAAAAATATATCGGCAACGATTCATTGCTTAAAGATTCGATTGATTTGAATATTGTCTTTAAAGGGAGGACAACCGGCGGGATCAATAAATTTGAAACCAGCGGCGATATTACGTTGACTAAATTTGCTTTTTCCGATATAAAAATGGATTCCTTAAAATTTGTTTATTTTGTCAGTAATATTATTCCCTCCGATTTTGCTACTGCCTTTGATTTTAGACGCACGGACTCGACCCTGGTCGGTGACTTTTTGTTGTATTCGCATCATCTCACCATGGCCGGAACTTCCATCAAAAATTTTTCAACCTCTATCACCAAAGAAAAAGGGAAGACCCACTTTGATATATCGGCAGAAGAAGACAACATAGGCGCCTACGCGCAGGTCAAAGGAATACTGGAACTTGAAAATGAAAAAAAAGGGCGCGTTTTCCTGGAAAATCTGGTTTTGAATGTCACCGGGCGAACATTAAAAACGCGTGAAGTTAAGGTAAGGCTGGGCGGTGATCCCGTCATAGATTCGACGTACGAGAAGTGGAACGAAAACTGGCAGAATAGTAAGCCGATTGACATAGTTTTTGATATTGAAAAAAATATTTATGATTTTCGTTCTTTCAATATGGATATCGGACGAGGCTCTATTTCTGCATTCGGTACTCTGGATATTACCGGCGACCAGAACTTAGATATTAAGATTAAAGATCTCGACCTGTCGCGCGCTAATGCCTTGATCGGATCCAAAGAATCCGTCGTGGAAGGTATCCTAAATATGAACGGAAGCCTCAAGGGCAGTTTCGAAAAACCCATTCTGTTGGCGGATTGGAATATTTCTGACGGCAAGGCGTCGGAATTTGTCTACAACAATTTTCTTGGCAACATGCAATACCTGAACAGGAAAATTCAGGTCAATATGACGCTCAATCAAAATAAAGACAAGACGCTGACCATCGGCGGATATTTACCGATTGATCTTTCTTTTAAGGATGTACCGAACCGTTTTACAACCAGGCCGATGAATTTCAAGATACATTCGGAAGGTATCGACCTTCGTTTCTTACAGGCTTTTTTTGGAAAAGGACTCAGTTTAAATCGCGGAGAATTGATGATCGATCTCAAAGTTACGGGCAACAAGGAAAAACCAAGCCTGGAAGGCGAAATGAAAGTGGAAGACGCCACCGTTACATTTCCGCGCACAAGCTTAGGGCAGACTTTTCGTAACGGCCGCATGTTCGTTCGTCTGACGCCGGAAAAAATATTTTTAGATACGTTGTCACTCCAATCGGGCAAAGACGTCAACTCCAATTTATTTGCCAGCGGACAGGTTGATCTGTCGCCAATTTTGAAAAATTTTGATTTTACGAATATTGACAAGATCGGATACGATTTTGATTTGCTGTTTAATGAGTTTGTTCCGATCAATACCAAGTCGGAAACGTCATATCTGCATACGGCAAAGATCACGGGCGCGATGAAAGTTTCCGCGCCGGCATTGGCGTACACGGTGGTCAAAGGGGATATTCAGATCCGCAACTCGCAAATTTGGGTGGTCGATGCCGCCAAAGCAAGATCCGTAGCCACCGTTTCCGCTAAACCCACCAAAGCCGATGCTGCGAAAGAGATAGATTATTACAAAAACCTTGACCTCGATATTGCGATCACGTTACCTGAAAATTCTGATAACGTAATCCGCAGTAATGAAATGATGTTAGGTTTGTTCGGAGGCATTATCGTTACAAAACCTCCTGAGTCGGAAGATTTTTTTATCAGCGGTAATGTGAACACCAAAAAAGGCGGGAAGTATGCGTACCTCAGCATTGCATTCAATATCGAAAGAGGAGAAATTGTCTTCAGCGGTGCACCGGGCATTAATCCCGATCTGGATATCTTAGCTGTCAAACGGTTTACCTACAAGATTGACCAGGAAGAAATTCAGTCCGAAGCGCAGATCAAAGTAAGCGGGAAGCTGATGAAACCGGAGATAGCGGTCACGGCGGTGGAACGAGGAACGGATAGCCCGTTGCCGGACCTTACCGAGCCGGCAGATATATTATCGTACCTGGTACTGGGCGTAAAAACCAAAGACCTTGGAAAACTCGACGCAAGCCAGGCTGGAGACTTCGCAAAACAAGTCGCAATCAATCAGGTTCTCAACGTCATAGCCAACCAGGCCGGATTGTCAAAACTGGAATTCACACCTTCTGCAACCGGACAAGGCGCGACAATTGAAGTGGGCAAACGTATCAGCGAAAATATTTCCGTCAGTTTTGCCGGCGGCAGTGATCCATCCACGGGAACCAGCCTGACGCTGGAAATGTCGGTTGACAGCTGGGTCGATAGCCTACGACTGTTTAAAAAGGCGGCAAGGTCGTGGAAAAAAACAGTGGAATTCGAATACAAGCAGCCGGCGCAGACTGAAACGAATAAACAGGACGTATTCAATATTTTCTTTTACTTCAAAAAGGAATATTGATGTTCATTGATACGCATGCTCATCTCGATCATGAGCTATTTGACGAAGATCGCGATGCGATGATCCGGCGCGCATTGGACGGCGGCGTGGAAAAGATCATTACAATTGGTACGGATCCGGAATCGTGGCGGCGTGCCATTCGCTTATCGGAGGAGTATGAACAAGTTTATGCCGTTATCGGACCGCATCCGACGGACGGTTTACAATTCGAGGATTCAATGATCGATGTGATTAGCAAAATGGCCGTGCATGAAAAAGTTGTAGGTATCGGCGAGATCGGATTGGATTATTACTGGAAAGAGACTCCGCCACACATACAGCATGAAGTATTTAAGAAAATGATACGGCTGGCATGCGAACTCGATCTGCCGATGGTTATTCACAATCGTGAAGCCGATTCGGATCTGTTACGCATCGTAAAGGAAGAAAAAGACAACCATCATCTGAATAATCTGCGCGGTATTATGCATTGTTTTTCCGGCGACGAGTCTATGCTCAGAGAGTCATTAGATTTGAATTTTTATATATCCTTTGCCGGGAATGTAACCTATAAGAAGTCCCATCTGCCCGAATTGGTGTCTATGGTTCCGGATAATAGGTTATTGATCGAAACCGATGCGCCTTATTTGACGCCGGCGCCGTTTCGCGGCAAACGCAATGAACCCGGATACGTAAAATTTACAGTAAAAAAAATTTCAGAAATTCTTAATAAAGACGAGGAAATAGTAGCACGGCAAACGTGTCTTAACGCTTGCGCAATTTTTGGATTAGTGTGAATGTGTATGTGAATAAAGACGACGGTTTTGCCGAAGCATTAAACACATTCATTAAAATTAATGGTTTAAGAAATGCGAGTATGTTGTATTCAGCGGCATGATTAATGCTTCACTTCAACGGATAAAAAAATTGATTTTGATTTGTATGAAAGGAATAATATGAAAATCGGTTTGTTCTTAATAACGTTCGTTTTTTCATCGTTTAGTGTTTGTGCGCAGGATGTCGTGGAAAAAACCATAACGATTGATAACATGGACACCTTGACGCTGGACGAATGCGTGAAGATCGCGTTGGAAAATCAGCCCGCGCTCGGCGCATCGCAGGGAGCGATCATAACGGCGGAATCTGAATATACACAGGTTTTGTCCTCGCGTTTTCCTCAAATTCAATTAGAAGCGGGTGCCCACCTGACGAATTCGCCTCTGCAGTCAGGAAGTGTTTTTGGGCCCGATCAAACACTTGAGACGACAAAGAAATGGAATTTTATCCCGAGCGTGCGCATGACCATGAAGCAACCGATCTATGATTTTGGAAGAACAGAAAAAGCGTTGGATTCAAAAAGAAAACTTATCAAAGCGTCGGAAATGGCATTGGAATCCACCGAGGAAGACGTTATATTAAACGTGCATACGGCCTACTACAATTATGTTTTGGCGAAGCAGATTGTCCGCATCAATGAAGACCGGGTCAAGCAATCCAATAAACATCTCGAACGCGCCAAAGGGTTTTTTTCTGTCGGAAAAATTGCCGAATCTGAAGTTTCCAAAGCGGAACTGGAAGTGGCAAACTCGGAATTGCAATTGATCGATGCGAAGGGTAAAGCGCGGTTAGCGAAAGTATCATTGAATAGCGCGATGGGTATTACCGAAATCGATGACGATCCGACCGATTATGTAACGACGTATGACGTTACTTACGAACCATTTCATGCCAATTTGAAAGATGCTATCAATAATGCACTGGAATCCCGAAAAGAGGTGAAAGTATCCGAACTGAAAATTCAAGCATGGCGTTCGGCGCTGAGCGCAGCCAAAAGTCAGTATTTTCCAATTATTAGCGCTTCAGGCGGGACAGCACCTTACATCATTCAGACCGTTAACAATGACGGGCTGACCACTGACAAATTCAAATTGGGTTGGAATGTCGGGTTGAATTTTGCATTTCCGATTTTCCAGGGCTTGACCGTTCGGGCGGATATTGCAGAGTCGCTCGGAGGCATTCGTAGCGCTACTTCGCAATCGAATGTGACCAAACAAAGGATCGTTCAGGATGTTCAGGAAAAGTTTTTTGGCGCTAAAGTTGCGGAAGAACGATATAAGGCAAGTGAAAAAATAATTATTCAAAGCGAAAAAAACTTGAAATTGGCAGAAGGCCGGTTTGATACCGGCGTTGGCTCTGCGATTGAAGTTACTGATGCAAATTTCTCACTGGCCAATGCAAAGATCGACCGTACGACGGCGCTGTATAATTACCAGATTGAGCTGTCCCGATTTCAACGTTCGACAGGGACTATTAAGAAATAATATCAAGCATTAAATAGGATTTGAAGAGCAGGAGTTGTCCATGAAGAGGAAATGGGTTATCATTTTAGTTGCCGCCGCCGGCGTTTTGATACTGATCGGCGCAGTCTATTTCGGAACTTCCAATTCCGGAACCGTTTATAAGTACGAAGCGGTTCAGACAGGCGACATTTCGGTTATCATCACCGCCACAGGCAAAGTGAATCCGATGACACGTGTGCAGGTTGGAACACAGGTTACCGGCACGATCTCCAAAATATACGCTGATTTTAATCAGAAGGTGAGTAAGGGACAGGTTATTGCTCAGATCGACCCGACCTTTCTGAAGGCGCAGTTACTGGAGGCGGAAGCTACCATGGAAAGAGCCAGCGCCCAGGCGGATCAGATGAAAAAAACGTTGGAGCGTGCATCGGAATTGTTTGACAGAAAACTAATCTCCCAAGCTGAGAAAGACGAGGCTTCGACGAATTATGACCTGGCTGTAGCGCAGCTCAAACAGACCACCGCTGCGTATCACAGGGCGGAAGTTTCGCTGGAATATACCAATATCGTATCTCCGATTGACGGTGTGGTCATCTCACGGAATGTCGATGTCGGGCAGACCGTTGCGGCAAGTTTGCAAGCGCCTATTTTGTTTCTGATCGCTAATGATCTCTCCAAAATCCATGTGGAAGCGACTATTGACGAAGTGGATATTGGAAAAGTCAAAGTTGACCACGAAGCTGTTTTTTTCGTTGATGCTTATCCGGACGAAAAATTTCAGGGTGTCGTAAAGCAAGTTCG
Organism: bacterium; assembly: GCA_008933615.1. NCBI lineage: Bacteria > bacterium. Next base: position 32,565 of record WBUR01000035.1, read on the forward strand.
ATTACAGCCCATAACGACGCAGAATCTTGTGAGTTACGAGGTTATTATTGATGTAACCAACAAGGAGAACAAACTGCTTCCCGGTATGACAGCTAATTTATCGATCATCGTTGACACGAAAAAGAATGTACTCAAAGTTCCAAATATGGCCTTACGATTTCAGCCGGCGTTAACTCAGGAAGAATACAAGAAATTCGTCCTTCAATACGGCGATAAATTTGACCTGAAAAATAATTCTATGGTCTGGACTACGGCAAACGGCGAAGGGCTAATGCCTATTATCGTCGAGACTGGAATCACAGACGGATTGTTTACCGAAATTAAAAATTCAACTCTCTTGCCCAACGCTGAAGTCGTTGTTGGAGTAAGCAACAGTTCAACCACTTCCGGCGCGGCTAAAGGATTTAGGTCGACAAAATAACACGGCCTGCAATACTACGGAGTAACTAGAAACATGTCGATACAAACCGAATTACATACCGGGATAGAAACCCGTCTTGACGGCAGCGCTTTGATTTCTGCAAAAAATTTGAAGAAGACGTACCGGATGGGAGACGTTGATGTGCAAGCGTTGCGGGGCGTTTCCCTGGACATTCGTTCAGGTGAATTTGTTGCTATCATGGGCGCGTCTGGATCTGGGAAATCGACTTTCATGAACATTCTCGGTTGTCTGGATGCGCCTTCGTCCGGAGAGTATTTTCTGGACGGCATTTCGGTCGCTCATATGACAAGGAAGGAACAGGCTAGTATTCGAAGCCGTAAAATCGGATTTGTTTTTCAGGGTTTTAACCTATTATCACGAACCAGCGCCCTGGAAAATGTTGAATTGCCATTGCTGTATCAGGGCCTTCCTTCGAACCGGCGCAGGGAACTTGCGTTGGAAGCGCTCAATGCCGTTGGCCTGGATAAACGCTTTGACCACAAGCCGAATGAATTATCCGGCGGTCAGCAGCAGCGCGTTGCGATCGCGCGGGCGTTGGCGACGCACCCGTCTATGATCCTGGCTGACGAGCCTACGGGAAATCTCGACAGCAAGACCAGTATTGAAATCATGGCGATTTTTCAAAAATTGAATAATAAAGGCATCACGATTATTTTGGTGACGCATGAAAATGATATTGCACAATACGGCCGGCGCAATGTGGTATTTCGGGACGGCAGGATTATCAAAGATTTCATGGTTGAAACACGCTTGAACCCTGAAGAAGAAATGAAACGCGTTTTAGCCACGTCGATTGTAGATAATGCATAACAGATAAAAATTTTCTAAAAACGGTTGATAATAGGTTCTCCGTATGAATTACATGAACATTTTCAAAGTTGCCTATAACGCGTTGAAACGCAACAAAATGCGCTCTGCATTGACCATGTTGGGAATTGTGATCGGCGTAGGTTCTATCATCGCCATGACCGGAGTGGGCGCAGGCGCGCAGCAGGAGATTGACAACCAAACCGCCGCATTCGGCACCAATATGATTACGATCCGCCCCGGCGGCGTCACGGCGGGTGGAATCCGTATTCGGTCGGCGACGGAACTGTCCGCATCGGACGGCGATGCGATTTTGCGTGAGTGCGATCTCGTTACAGCGCAAACGCCGGTAATCAGAGTTGTGACCAGCGTGGTAACGGCAGAGAGAAACTGGGGAAGCCAGATTTATGGGGTCAACACCAGCTTTACAACGATTCGCAACTGGGGGCTCAAATACGGTTCAATGTTTACCGATCAGGATTACCGGTCAGGCAATAAAATGTGCGTGCTGGGATCCACAGTCGCTTCTAATTTATTTGGCCCTTACGATCCGACCGGAGAGATTGTTAGAATTCAGAATATTCCATTTCGAATTGCCGGCGTACTGGAATCCAAAGGACAGCTGGCATCGGGACAGGACCAAGACGATATGATCATCATACCGTATACGACCTTTCAGAAGAGAATCATTGGGAATCAGGATATCGATTACATATATGTGTCCGTGCGAACCAGTCAGGACATGGCTGCGGCAATAGAAGAAATTCGACAGATCATAAGGACGGCGCACCGAATTCCGGACTACGGCGACGATGATTTTCAGATCAGAACTCAGGATCAGGTCAATGAAATTGCAAAATCCATTTCTAAAACCGTATCGCTCCTCATGATCATCGTTGCATCCATCTCTCTCGTGGTCGGGGGAATAGGGATTATGAATATCATGCTGGTCTCGGTGACGGAGCGAACCCGCGAAATCGGTATTCGAATGGCGATTGGCGCAACGGAACAGGATATTCTGCTTCAATTTCTGGTGGAAGCGATCGTATTAAGCCTTATGGGCGGTTTGATCGGATTAACGCTGGGGGTCATAACAGGGCAGATGGTCGAAACCTTCACCAGTTGGTCAGTTTCCATCAGCGCGTCATCTATATTTATTTCAATGGGGTTTGCGGCGGCTATTGGTATTTTTTTCGGATTTTATCCGGCAAGAAAAGCCGCGTCACTCAACCCGATCGAGGCATTGCGTTACGAATGACCGTTTGAGACGACCTGATTTTCTTTCTCCAACCGCATTTTCAGTAGCGCCGCATCGAGCTTATGTTTAAAAGCTTTTCTGCCGTTGATCCAGATAACAGGAATATCGTATCGGTACTTTTCGAAATACTCTTGGTTCTCTTCGATATTAATCTCAATAATCTCCAAATTAAAATACTTCTTTGCTTTTATAAGCACTTCCTTTGCTTCATCGCACAAGTGGCATTCAGGTTTTGAAAAAATATTTATTACAATTTTGTTTGAATAATTAGAGGGCTCCTTCATACAACCGCTATTCGTTAATGGTTATGGGCAATACCCGTTCAATGGACTCGTGCGCAATCATGTCGGTAACCTGCAAATATAGATCATATGTACCGGCGGGAATATCGTTCAGATTGACACCGAAATAATAACGTTCATCGCGCGCATAACTTGTGACTTCAAATGAAGAACCGATCTGCCCCTGCTTCTCAGCGAGTAGATATTTGATCGCGCCGACAATTCCAGATTTACCTCGATGCTGAATTCGTGTGCTGACTTTATACCGGCCGCGTGATTCATTATTCAGTAAAAGATTATATACTTCAAAGTACAAGTAGAGGTTGTCGCTTCTTAAAAACGTATTGGTGAAATTGGGGATGATCTTTACGTCGCGCTGTTCGGTAATATGGGATGCGACGATAACATCACTCAGCAACAATCGGTCACCCGTATAGTCCGTGATCCGGGCGTTGTCACGGGAAACAGCGCTGCGCCGGTCTCCCAAAGTCATAATCTCAAAAGAGTACCGTTGCGCGGCTGCCTTCGTTGGCAATTGATTCAGCTCGATATAGCTTATGAAGGATTGTTCCGTAATATCCTGGCGTCCAAGCCTGAGCCGCTTGCGCGATTCGTGGACAATATTTGCCCGTGAATCCAGAAAGAACAATCCGCATTCTGCTTCCACATCCATTGCAAGCACGTCAAATTCCGGTTCAATGCCCTTAATATAAGTCTGAAAATAAGCTCTGGCGCGAGTACTCCCATTTGCTCCTTTGAATTGATACAATCGGCTTTGCATCTCAAAAGTTTTTTCACGCGGCAGGGCATACAATTCCTCGTGTACGTTATAGGCGGAACGGGAAACAATAAAGGATTTCTGATCCATTAAGAATTGTCCGCTGGCATATTCATCGTCAAAATTAAATGAAAATTCCGGATAAACCCATATTTCAGCGCCGCCGAGTTTTCTCTCATCAGGCTGGGTTTTGTAGGACAGCACGGGCTTGCCGTAGCGTATGTAGATCATACCCCGGTCGGTTTTCCAACCGGCTATGTTCATTCGAGGGATGCTAAATCGTAAATTTGTATACGTCATGCGATTATAATGCTCCAAAAGCCTTTCATTAAAAGCGGTGAGATACAGAGGATCTTTATTATTCCAAAACGATTTTTGAAATTGTGCAGCTTCAGAAGGAACAACAGCGCCGTTCAGATACTGTTTTAGATCTTTGGGCAAAACGATATAACCAATATGATTAAATGCAGACAATTCCTCCTCGGACATAAAATTCATCGCCATTTGATAATATCCCTGCGATTTTTCGTACTGCGCAGAATAGTAGCAGGCCAACGCCGCGAAAGCATAGGCATCCTTGTCGCGCGGATTCATCTCGATTATCTTTTCAAACAGTCGCGACATCTTATCAAAACTGCGTATTTCATAATACAAAAGGCCGAGATGAAAAAGAGCGTCCCGATGCGACGACTGGAATTCCAGCGCTTTTTCATAGCAGTATGCGGAATACCGAAGATCGTCTTCTCCAAAATGGGCAAGTGAGATAAAATTGTCATCGCTGACAACGCTGATCATGTCCCTGTATTTTAATGCAAATCGTTCTGCAACAAGGCCTTTATAATAATACGCTTCGGCATACTGCGTATTGTAAGACTGACGAGGATTAAGGGGCGCGGACAATAATCGGTCGCAGGACTCGTTTGCCGTACGATAAAATCCTTGTTCAAACAACACTCGAATATTGGTAATTATGAAATCGATGTTATCCGGTTGATTCAGCATAGCCTTCTCAATATGTTCCTTTGCCTTCTTACGCGCCCGGACCGTGTTTTTTGAAAGGTATAATTCCGCCAATCGCTGCTGGGCAAACGAATAATAAAATGAGGACGCAGGTACTTTATTTAACGAATCAATGGTTGCGTCATAGATGTCGGTATAATGAGAACGCGGCGCGGCACACAACGATTTTTCTGTTAAGAACAGCGGGAAAAAAATAAGCAGCAATGTTCGTATACATGTTTTCATCGTCATGATGATTCAGTTAAACCGATAAAGAATATAAAGGCGCTAAGATGGTTTTTTTGCTAAGATTTGCTGTTGTAAATATAGAGCAGGAAATTTCGAAAGTCAAGCGGAGGGGGTTGGTGCGAATCGCGCGAAAACCGGCGTTAATATACGATAGAAAGCAAATGATAATATAGGCCCGACAAGCAGCCAGGCAACCACGGCCCTGGCGTTGGCCAGCCACAAAGCCTCAATGGTTCCAAGTGTATCCTTGGCCAGCATCGTGAATATCTGTTCAACGGAAAACGGCAATGGCTCGGTCTGAAACAGCCATGCGCCGAGATGGAAAAAAGGTATGAACAGAATCAGTTGCAGAGGATACGCAAAATAATTTACCAACTGAATGGCGACCTGATTGACGCGGAAGAGAAATCCGAAAGCAGTACATAAAATGGTCGTAGCGCCGATCACGGGAAATATACCAAGGCTTACGCCCAATCCTACGCTCAATGCAAGTTTATCAGGTGTAATTCCCTGTTTGAGAAGGTTGAGCAAAGGGCTAACTAGACTCTTCTTAAAAAAATTGATCAGGATCATTAACAACCGGCCTTGAATTATCCGCATAGAATGAAAAATCTAATACGCAATATTATTTGGGCGCGTATAGATCATTTGCACGACGCTAATATTACGCATATAAAAGGCTGCTTCGCAATAGCTGAAATAATAATTCCATTTGCGTATAAAACGGCTGTCGAAGCCGAGTTTTTTAACATGATCTTTGTTGCGGTTAAAATTCTCACGCCATATTGCAAGGGTTCGCGCATAGTGATGGCCCATATTCTTGAGATCTATCAAATTCAGTTCGCCGGTTCTATTGATCGCTTGATTCAGCGCAGCAATAGAAGGCAGCAACGACCCCGGGAAAATGTGTTTCTGGATCCAGTCCACATTCTTTCTAAGACTGTCATAACGGGTGTCGGGACAGGTAATCACCTGAAGTCCGAGGATACCGTCCGCCTTTAACAGCGCGTGGCATTGAGCAAAGTATGATTCCAAATATTTATGGCCTACAGCCTCAAGCATTTCAATCGAAACAATCTTATCGAATTGTCCCGTCAGCTTACGGTAATCTGTGAGCAGGATCGTGATCTTGTCCGATAATCCTTCTTTTTCAAATCGGTCCTTGGCGTATTGGAATTGTTGTTCGGAAATAGTGATCGTGGTGATCTTACAGCCGTAGTTCTTGACGACATGAACGGCAAATCCTCCCCATCCGCTTCCGATCTCCAAAACATGATCCGTCGCCTTGATCTGCAATTGACGGCAAAGCCGGTCGTATTTTTCTGATTGCGCTTCTTCTAGTGATTGATCCGGCCTGTTGAAATGGCCGCTGGAATAGGTCATGCCGGGATCAAGAAATAGTCTGAAAAAATCATTACTCAGGTCATAATGTTCGGAAATATTCCGACGGGCGATCTTAAGCGTATTCTCACGGGACCGGTGATACCAGCGGTTGATACTTTTAAGAATGTTTAGAGGCGCAAACCGGCGTCGTGAGCCTGATATGGTAGGGCTGTTGTCGATATTCAAAATGAACCAGTTGATCACCCGTGTAATGTCGTCCGTTTCCCAATCCCCGTCCACGTAAGATTCCCCGAATCCCACATCGCCGTAAAAAACACATTTGTTGAAAAAAGCCGGATTGAGAATACGAATCCGCGCTTTGTGACCGGACAACGGATCTCCGATCCTGATCAATTCTCCGTCGGTCAAAGAGATTTCCAGGTAACCCTTCTGCATTTGTTTCAGCATCCGGAGCACCAGCCATTGTTGCCACTTAAACTTATTGCCCGCAGTTCTTGAACACAGCATGTCCGTGCTAAGCGTGCCTTCCATGATATACCTCGCGTTGTAATTCCAATTGGTCGTTTTTCTTATGGTAATTCAGTTTTTTCAGAAACAGTTTTAGCGCTTGCCAATGTATCAGCGTAATGATCTGAAGCGTGATGAATGGAAATCGCAGAAAGTTTCGGATTAATGCCGCATCCGATATGGCTTTTCTTCTTCCAATTAAGGCGCTAATGAAGAATTTTTTTCCGTGCTGAAAATCATTTATCTTTATGTCCAATTCCTCGCCCGGCACGGTCAACTGAAAATCAAATTCCGTATCCATGTCGATAAAAGGAGAGACGTAAAAATATTTTGTTGTTCTTTTACTGAACGTCTTATTCTCCAATTGTTCACCGTTAAAGAAATACGGTTTGAGTTCACCAAAGGTATTGCCCACTTCGGCAACGGCGCAAACAGGATTGTTGCTGCGGTCAAAGCAGAAATAAAACGAGACCGGATTGAAAACATAGCCGAACGTAGCCAGGTTGGTCAGCAGGCCGATCCTCAATTCCGCCCCGTCAATGCCTTTGCCTGAAAGATAAGCGAGAATATTGTCTTTCACCGTAGCACCCGATACTTGCAAATGATCGCGGTCGCGAAAGCTGAAAATGTTGAACCGATTTCGGCTAAGTAAACGGAATCTTTCTGTCAGCATGTCCACCTCGTCAAGATCGATGTAGAACATGAATACACGGTATACAAACCGGTGTTGTTTAGGTTCCAGCCGGTGATGCATCACAGTGCAGTCATATAAACAAGATTTCATGACCATATTTCCTTACCGGAAAGCCGGCGGCTTAATTCGAGCGCCGAAGTAAACGCGTCTTCATGGAAACCGTACCGGAAATAACTGCCGCAAAAATAGACCGGCCCTTCGGCGTTCAACTTAGGAAGATCCTTCTGTGCTTCGACGGCGCCGACAGAAAATAAAGGATGTTCATAGTCGATCTGCTTGAGTATATTTCCTGGGTCAATATTTTCGGCGCCGTTAATGGATACAAAATAGTCCCGCTTATCGGAAACGTGCTGCAGGCTGTTCATGTAATATATTGTTGAAGGTGTCAATGAGCCCGACGTATCCGAATCCAAACGGTAATTCCACGACGCCCATGCGCGTTTTGTACTCGGCATAAAAGAGACATCCGTATGAAGTGTTGCAATATTCTTCTGATAGCGGAACTCCTTCAACAACCGAGACTCCAAATCCGTCGGCCTTTCCAGAAGTCTTAGTGCCTGATCGCCATGACAAGCAAGAATAACGGAATCGTAAATCGCCTTGTTTCCTTGCGCATCGGTTACCGCAGCTTTACCGCTTTCTTTGACAATCTTCACGGCGGCACGTTTCGTATGAATGCGATCCCTGAAAGGCGCAATAAGTTTGTCACGATAAGACCGGCTTCCGTCCACAAGAGTTTTCCACTGATGCTGCGTATTCAGTCCTAAAAAACCGTGGGTGTGAAAGAAACGTACGAGCGCCGCGACAGGGAAATGTGTCATCTTGTCCGGCGCAGTGGACCACACGGCGGAACTCATAGGAATGATATATTTGTACAGAAAATCTCTGTCGAATTGTTTCTCCGCAACGTATTCTTCAAGCGTGTAAGTACTGTATTTGTTTTCAGTCAGCACCTCCACACATTCTTTATTAAATCGGTTGATATTAGTAAGCATTTTTATGAATCCGATATTGAAAATATTTTTTCTCTGCGCGAACAGCCCGTTGAGGCCTGAACCGCTATATTCAAGGCCCGTCGGCACATGCTGGACGCTGAATGACATGGACGTGTTCTTTTCTTTAACGCCTAATTCCTTGAAAAGACGGATTAGGTTCGGATAGGTCACGTCATTGTATACCATAAATCCGGTGTCAATGTAGATCGGCTTGCCGTTCTCATCCACGGTGACCGTATTGGTGTGGCCGCCGATATAGTTTTCCTGTTCATACACTGTAAGGTCGTATTCCTTGTGCAGGAAATGTGCGCACCCCATGCCGGCTATGCCCGTACCGATGATCGCGAGAGATTTCATTCTATTTTACTGCTTGGTAGTTGAATTCCATCCTGACTTTGTGGCTTTTCCCGTCGTCGTTATAAATATTGGATATGCCGTCGTACACCACGAGTTTGCGTGACTCTGTATCGTATGTCAGATGAATCGCTTCTACGAAAAGTCGGAGAAAAAAATTATCGATATCCATGTTCAGCATCACCGCCGGCCGGTTTTCGTGCACTATGTTGCGTTTCTTATATACGCGAAATGAAAAATAATCCAATTGACTTGGCGCAACAAAATTGAATGTGAGTAATTCGCCCTTCATCAGTTTTACCCAATTCTTTTCAACAAAAAAATTGAACCCCGCGTCGATGATCGCCGGTTCAGGGACGCTCAGTATTTTTTCCTGATACGGATCGTCCGGGGAACCTCCTGTGAAAACACGTATCATAGAACCGGTGACTTCCGCTCCTTCCGCATATCCGGTGCGCAGATCGTCCAGCCTGAAATCGGGTTTTATCGGATCGCGTTCGAAATTGACATGACGTTTAACGATCGTTTCCCCTTGGGCGTTTTTGTATGTGAAATTCCATATGCCCGGCCTGTCCGGCTGATCAGTCTGTTTACGTTCTTCCGTGTAAAGCAAAACACGGGTGCCTCGGTCGAAAGCACGCGTGACCAGGGTCGTGACGGTGGAATTGTTGTTCACCGTAAAGCCGGCGGAAACCAATGCTAAAAAAATAATGAAAATCATTCGCCCGGCCATCATCAGCGCCTTTCAAAAAGATAATGACTGACGAACCATTCTTTCCCTTTGCGATAGCCCCATAATTCAGCGCACGCCATGAAAAAGATACGCCAATATACCCACCATTTTACGGCCTCAGCATCACCGTAGGTTGCTTTAAATAGATGCAAGATCTCGCTTTTGTTCCGATCCATATTCTTCAGCCACGCTTCGGAGGTTTTTGCGTAATGGATACCGGATACCCTCCAGTGCTGGCGTATTTTTAAATGGTCGGAGAAATACAGCAAGAGATGATCGCTGGGCATGATGCCGCCGGTGAAGAAATATTTGGCCATCCAATCGCTGTCATCACGAACTTCGAAAGGATATGCGAATTCACGGTGTGTAAAGATATGGACGAACAGTTGTCCTTCAGGCCTTAAGAAGCCGGCAACTTTTTCGAGCAGCTTTTGATAGTTACGCATGTGTTCGAACATTTCAACCGAAACGACCCGGTCAAATTTATCTTTAATAGTAAATTCATTCATATCTGCAGTAATGACTGTAAGATTATTCAAACCGCGTGTCCGAGATTGTTCGTCGATAAATGATTTTTGCGTTTTTGAATTGGATACCGCCGTGATAACGCTGTTCGGAAATGTTTTGGCCATGAAGAGGGCAAGCGAACCCCAACCGCAGCCGAGTTCCAGTATTC
>WBUR01000036.1 GCA_008933615.1 bacterium
ACGCTATACAGTAGAATACCGATTTTCGACGCATCGGCCACGCGCACATAATGATAATACAAGGCATCCTGCGTGATCGCCGATTTGAAAAAAGACGGCGTGATGACGAGGGCGCAATCGGCGCCACAGTCTGAAGCAACCTGAACCAAACGAATGGTTTCCTGCGTGGACTCGCTCCCAGCGCCGACCATCATGATTTTTTCCTTGGGTATAACTTCTCGCGCCGCTTCGATGATCTTTCTTTTTTCAATTTCGTTGAGCATAACCGCTTCGCCGTTCGAACCAAGGACCAGATACCCGGCTAAATCGGTTTTATTCCATTTCGTGATATTCTCCTTCAATTTCTCCGGCGCGATCTGATCGTCTATAAACGGCGTCGGTACCGGCGGCAGTATTCCTTTTAGATTCATGAATTTTCTCCAGAATTTTCGCTTGAGCTACAACCAATTCCAGCAAAACTTAACCAAATCCGCTCCAGAATGTCAATTGATTATTGGACTTTAGAAATTTAGTACATAAAAAAACCCGCACGGAAATTCCGTACGGGTTGTCAATTTGCCATATTTAGAGCCATCTCAAAAAAAAGAGAAGAGATTGCGTTAGAAAACTTGGATCCACTTTCTTTTTAAAAAAGAAAGTGGCAAAGAAAACTTTGGCCATGAATGCTTTAACATATTTAGAGACATTATGTCAAATTGCAGCAGCATCAATAGCGGGACGCCTACCGCATAGAATATTCCCTTTTTCATCCTTAAATTTTCGCTTTTGAGATGCCCCCCCACCCAACTTTACCTGCCGCGTCTCGCGCCGGACCATTTTCGTCTGCCCGCTTTAAGCGAACCAAAAGAGCGAACCGTTCCGGTGACGCCTTTTACTACCTCATCCTGATGTTTTCCCGGGCCAATATGGCTGAGCGGAAACGGATGGTCTTCCACAACAGGAATGGTTTTAGAGATAAGCCGATTAATCGCGCGCAGGTACGGTTTTTCTTCCGCATCGCAAAAAGAGATCGCTATGCCGCTGAGTCCCGCTCTTCCCGTTCGCCCGATGCGGTGCACATAGGTTTCTGCAATATTGGGCAATTCGTAGTTGATCACGTGCGATAAATTATCCACGTCAATTCCGCGCGCTGCAATATCGGTTGCAACCAGCACGCGCAGTTTTTTTAATTTAAAACTATTCAGCGCGCGCTGCCTTGCGTTCTGCGACTTATTGCCATGAATGGCGTCGGCGTTAACGCCGGCCTGAACCAGATCGCGCGTGATCCGGTCCGCAAGATGTTTCGTTCGCGTAAAGATCAACGCGGATTCGATGGATTTGTCTTTAAGCAAATGAATTAGCAGTGAACGTTTGTCCGATTTCGCAACAAAATAAACGGACTGCTCAATGGCTTCTACCGTTGTTGCAGGAGGCGTCACGGCAACTTTTTCCGGATGGGTCAAAATCGTATTGGCCAACCGTTGAATTTCCGTCGGCATCGTAGCCGAGAAAAACAGTGTCTGCCGGTGCGTGGGTAACTTCGCGACGATTTTTTTAACGTCAACGATAAATCCCATGTCGAGCATACGATCGGCTTCGTCCAACACGAATATCTTTACATGCTGAAGATGAATGAACCTTTGATGCATCAGATCAAGCAGTCGGCCCGGCGTAGCGATCAGGATATCGATGCCGCTGCGCAGCGCATTGGTTTGCGCATGCTGCGATACTCCTCCGAATACGACGGTATGGCGAAGGCCCGTGTGTTTGCCGTAAGCGGCAAAACTCTCACCGATCTGTACTGCGAGTTCTCGCGTCGGAGTCAGGATCAGTGATTTAATGACCCGCGGACCTTTTATAAGATGCAGTTCCGGGTGCTGCTCGCCCCGCAAAATCTGTAGAATTGGAATAGCAAACGCGGCCGTCTTACCGGTTCCGGTCTGTGCGCAACCAAGAAGATCTTTTCCTTCTAGAACGATCGGGATGGCCTGTTCCTGTATGGGGGTAGGTTTCGTGTACCCCTCGGTTTTCAGAGCTCTAAGAATAGGCTCTATGATGTTTAAATTTTTGAATGGCATTATTTAATTTTCTTTCTTTATGAACAGCCGGCTATAACTTATTTAGGGTTGTTTGATCAGCGTTCGATGAAGTACGATCCCTTCACTTAATGTCGCAAAACCCGGTCACATGATATAGCAAAGCCGTCTATCGGAAGGTTCGATAAGCTTTTACGATCAGTGATTAAGTTCTGAATCAAAACGAGAAGATTTCTGTAACTGGCGAGTACCCTTGCAGAACGCAGGGCTTCAAAGTAGGTTTGAAGGGACTGGAGCGAAAAGGAACTCATTTATATTAATATGGACGAATAGTAGGCTATTGCCGTGTCAAAAGCAAGCTTTTTAATTCTCATTGCGGACAATCGCATTACTGCTTCAACTCATCCCTTGAATCCGATGCCCCAGTGCCTCGCACGCCCTATCGACCGATTCAAACGTCCTGAATACCTCATTCAAATGGGTCATGAAAAAGACTTCTTCTGCTTTGCCTTTGACGCTTGTCAATACCAGTTCGCCGCCCGACCTTCTTACGGTGATCAAACTGGCTATCAGAATACCTAGCCCGGCGCTGTTCAGCCATTCAAGCGCATCGAGATCAACAACAACATCACGCATACCTTGCGATAAAAAGTATTTAACGCGTTCGTGAACCTTCCGAGTATCCGGGCCCCCCATCATTTTGCCCTGTAGTCTTAATACGAGCGCATTATCTGCAGTGCTTTCATAAATTTTCATCGTCGTACCTCGGTTCGTGTTCACAATATTCAAATCAAAATCTTTTTTCCTTTGGTTTCCGGAAATACCCAGATCCATGCGCCCGTAAGCAGAGCAAATAAAGCCGCTAACGAGATACCTCCACCTAATCCATACCGCTCCGCAATCACGGCAATAACGACCGGTGTGAAAAATTGTACGCCTCGCGCAAGATTGAACGCAGAGCCCATGGCGGTATTTCTGATTTCTGTCGGAAATAATTCAGCGAAAAGCGGGCCATATCCGCTGAACATGCCCGTTCCGAATCCGACGAGAAACATAAAACTCAATATGACGGACGGATAGGCCGCCACGACATCCCACATAAGTGTTATCATGACGAGCCCGGCGGGGCCATGATCACGGAATAAATCGAATACGCAGGCCGGCGACCCCATTTGTCTGCAATAAAGCCAAAAGTAAGATATCCCGTCAATCCTCCGGCTTGCGTGATCAGCATCCATCCGGCCGATTTGACGATTGAGAATTGCCTCTGCTGATGCAGATATCCCGGGAGCCATGAGTATGTGAACCAATACGCCGACATATCAAAAATGGCAAGGATAAGGCACCGGCTGAATATTTTTCGATACTCAGCGCTGAACAATCTTAAGAATAATTCTCCGGCATTTTTTTTTGTACCGGTTATTGCTTCCGTTGTTAATTTCTTGCGTTCAAGCCATATATCGGATTCAGGCAGGCGTTTCCTTATAAATACAACGAGAAGAGCCGGTAATATTGAAATGAAAAAACACATGCGCCATCCTATCGCAGGCGCACCAAATCCGCCGATGACCGAAGCAAGCACGATGCCGATGGGCGCGCCGGTTTGCATGAAGGCGCCATATCTACCCCGCACTTTGGCCGGAAACGTTTCGCCGACATAGGTTTGCCCCGTCGCCCACTCACCGCCAACGCCTAGTCCTGTGATGATTCTGAAAAACAGCAGAACTTCAAGCGAGTTCGAAATACCGCAAAGAAAAGTACCGATACTATACGTGAGGATCGTCCACTGCAAAACACTTTTCCTGCCGTAACGGTCAGAGAGAATTCCGAAAATTACGCCGCCGAGAGCCGTTGCAGCCAGTGATGCGCCCAGAATATAAGAAAGATCGATATTAGATAGTTGCAGTTCCTGTCCGATGGGGATGAGAAGAAATGTGAACAAGATGAGATCGTAAAAATCAAAGACCCACCCCGCCCAACTCATCATGAGAATTTCAAAGTGCTGTCGTGTAGGTTTTTCATACTCGTTGAGTAATGAAGGGTTCATTCTGTAGACACTCTCAAAATTTTTGAGTGAACAAACCGATACAAATTGCAAGACGACAGTTACAAAGGGTAGTAACTGAAGTTAACCAATAGGAAACAAATTGTCAATGACTTGACCTTAACGGTGCAAAAATAAACTGCAGCCAGATTTGCTCATGCACGCAAATTTCTGCTATTGAAAGACAGCTTCAAAAACGTTATACTTATTGAAGCATTAGCACATACCCGTGTACTTCAGGAATTACGCTGAACCATGAAACTATAAAAGAAGTATCATGATTAGCCGAACCATACCATTCCTAATTCTATTTTTAGCCAACTCGCTATCAGCACAGGAAAGCGGCTTGCCATTGGCCCGTTATTTTCCCGCCGGTCAGTATAGCGCACATAATCAAAATTGGGCTGCAGCACAAGACTCATCAGGAGTCATGTTCTTCGGAAATACCAGCGGTATTCTACGTTATGATGGAAGCGAATGGCAAATGTACCCAACCCCCAAAGGCGGTATTGTCAGATCATTATCTCATGGGCGGGCGCACAAGATGTATGCAGGAGCATATGGCGAATTCGGATATCTCTCAGCCGACGAGTCGGGAAAACTCAGGTGGACTGCGTTATCCGATTCCCTTCCACAGTCGCTCAGGGAGTTCGCTGACGTCTGGAAAATTCACGTCACACCCCGCGGCGTATTTTTTACATCTCAACAAACTATATTTCTTTTCAGTCACGACGACCACTTCATTGCTAAGTGGCACCCAACCCAACGCTTTCGCTTTTCTTATTGGGTTCGCGATCAACTCATTGTTCAGGACGAACAAGCCGGATTAAAAGAAATCCGGGGAGACAGCCTGATCATGGTTTCCGGCAGCGAGGCTTTAGCCGCTACACGTATTTATGCGATATTGCCACACGGCGATAATGCTATCCTTATTCAGACTCGATCAGACGGAACTTGGATATGGGAAAAGGAGCAATTCAAAAAAATTCCATGGGAAGCGGGGCACTACTTGGAAGAACAACAGGTATACAATGGCATTCTGACTTCATGGGGAGAGTATCTGTTTGCAACGCTTCGTAATGGCATTGTTAGAACAGGACAGGACGGCCGTATTCTCCAGATATACAATAAGGAATCGGGGCTACCGGATAATACCGTCTATGATGTTTTTACGGATAGAACGGAAGGTATTTGGCTTGCGATGAATCGGGGAATTCTTCGTGCCGACATTTATGCTCCGTTTACATATTGGGATGAATCGATGGGCATTGATGGCGCCGTCCTAACTGTTGCCCGACATGCTTCGAAATTCTATGCCGGAACAAGCAACGGCATATTTTTTCTCGAAAAAAACAATCTTATGAAGCCGTGGGTGCTTAAAAAACTCAATGAACCCCAGGGACAATGTTGGAGCCTTTTATCTCACAATGGAAATTTACTTTGCGCTCTGAGTTCCGGTATATTTGAAATCTCCGGACAACGCGTGCGGCAGATAAGCGAGGCATACACGTTTGTTCTTTTGCCTTCAAGATACGATTCCTCGGTAGTCTACGTCGGACTTTCCAACGGGCTGGGCTGTTTACGCAGCACGCCATCAGGATATATTTTTGAAAGGATTGATCAGGCGATTCAGGCTGAAACACGGTATATCGCGGAAGAAAAAGACGGCAGTATTTGGACCGCCGGGGGTTTCGATGGGTTTCAACACATCCGTCGGGAAGAAACCGTTCGCCACTATCACCCCAATAGTCAAATCCGCTCACGAAGAAATCGTGTGTTCCCGACCTCGCATGGGATTCTCTTTGTCACAGATCGCGGGCTCATGCGTTTTAACACAACCGGTGATATTTTTGAAAGCGATACACTAATTGCGCACTTACTTCCTGAAAACGGAAAGTTCCTATTACGAATGAGCGAAGATGCAGCAGGAAATTTTTGGATTAGCGTCGGCGGGACAACGAGTACCGAACAGGCTGGAAAAATTCAATACCAGCCGGGTACAGGCTATACCCGCTACGCACCGCTTACTCGCATTTCACAATTTGGCGATATATCTATGATCTGGAATGAAGGCCGGTTTGTATGGTTTGGCGGTTATGACGGTTTACTGCAATATAAAAGCTCGTCCGTTGCCATAAATATTGATACGGATCCGGTAGAGTCTTATCCTCCGATCATATTAACCGTGCGTCTTAAAAATGACTCCCTGCTCTTCGTCGGACAAGGGAATTCAATGCTGACGTATAAATTGGATTATGGAATGAACGAGCTTAGGTTCGCATTTGCCGATCCAGGAAATCTCAGCATAAATTCGCGTGAATACCGCTACCGACTCAATGGGTTCGATTCCAATTGGATACGGAGTGAAGAATTCAAGAAGACATACACGTTTCTGCCTGAAGGAAATTACACTTTTGAGGTAGCATCTACCGAAGCACATTATGAAGGACGTCCCACTATATTTTCATTCGTGATTAAACCGCCCTTATATCGTACCTGGTGGGCATATACGCTTTATATTCTTCTCGGAATCACCGTAATTTTTTTAATTTTTCGAATAAGAAGTGTTTATGTTGAATACGACCGGCGACATCTTCAGGAGGTTGTAGAACAGCAAACTGCAAAGCTCCGAATTGCCAATACGGAATTGCAAAGCAGTCATGAGCGCCTCGAAAAAACCATTGATATAGTCTCAGCCATTAACTCGGAATTGGATCTCGATAGGCTCTTGAATTCGATTTTTGAAATTGTTCACCCCATCTTACATATGCAGTCCGGCTCAGTTCTACTCCGCGAGGCAACGACCGGGCGGTTTAAGTTTCATGCGGCGTTTGGAATTGACAAAGCGGAACTTCGACACATCGAGTTAACCGAAGAGGAAGCTATAGTAAGATATGTAGATAAAGGTGAACCGGTAGCTGAGGATATGTATTTTATTAGAGGACTTGTTGCCCGACAGGGTACTGAGAAATTCATAAATCTTCGAATGATCGATAGTTTGTTTGTCATTCGTCTTATGGGGCATGAGGGATTAGCGGGATTCCTGCTTTTCGATGATGTCATTGCCGTTACAGCGCAAAATTTGCTGCTGCTTACCGGCTTGAAAGAACATATACGCATCGCCCTCACGAAAGCACGCTTACTTACTGAACTCAGGATGATGAATGAAAAGAAAAACGAATATCTCGGCATTGTAGCCCATGACCTGAGAAACCCACTCTCAACTATTCTAGGATATGCCGATTTGCTTATCGAAGACTTTCGTAAAGGTAAAATCAACACCACCGATGCGGTAGATGATCTGTCAAAAATCGCCGGTGTGAGCCGGCACATGAACCGTTTTATAACTGAACTTCTGGATATTTCATCCATTGAATCCGGCAAGGTGCGTATGGATCTCCGCCAAAGTGACTTGAAAATAATTGTTGAAGATTGCGCCTATTTACATCGCCGCGCGTCGCAGAATAAGAATATAGAATTGACTGTGGATTATGATTCCTCATTACCTCCCGTCAATGTGGACACGTCAAAAATATCGTCGGTCATTGATAACCTGCTTTCCAATGCGATTAAATACTCTTATCCGGGCGGAAAGGTCAGGGTGTATTTCGAGAATCGTTCGAGTGAAGTGATAACGCACGTCCAAGATTCGGGACAGGGGTTGAGCGAAGAAGATCTGAAGAAGGTATTTACTTCATTTAAGCGTTTGAGTTCGAAGCCGACGGGCGGCGAACCCAGCACGGGCCTCGGCTTAGCCATTGTGAAAAAAATTGTTGAACTTCATCAGGGACGTGTCTGGGTCAAGAGTGATGTTGGAAAAGGCTCCACTTTTAGTTTTTCATTGCCTGTGGAGTCGTCCTCGTAAATAAAAATTTTACCGTTCAAATATCAAACTGCAGCACGTTAGAGCGCCTTCCGCTTTAGCTAGTTCCGATACATCAACGATCCGTTGTTTGATCCCCGCTTCTTCCAATTTCCTCTGAGTTCGCGGAAATAAAGACGGATAAATTACCGTTCCATTTACCCATAGGGCATTCGCAGCATACGGTTCTGACGGATCAATATCGATGAATTTATTTGCAGAGAAATTTTCCGAATCAACCCAATTCCGGTTGATCAATAATGTCTGCTCAGCAATCTGCGTTACTGCAGACTTTAAATGAAGACAGCCTTTCACCGGTGCGTTTCTAACATCGTACCCGTATGGTTTAAGAAATTGCCGCATCTGTTCTGCCCCTGCTTTATTACTTCGTCCCGACATGCCGACATATACAGTTTTATCCACCCGTAGCACATCCCCGCCGTCAACCGTTCCCGGATCTGTGATATGAAACAATTGACGGTACGAACTCAGCGCACGTGCGATTGAATCGGTTTCTGCCCTACGCGATTCCACGCCTGACCGCAGAATGATCGCAAGCTCATCCAATACAACCGCCGTATCTTCTACGAATACCGAATCCGGCAGATCGGGTTCGGGAGGAAGTGTCTGCACTTCACAGCCTAATTCAGTAAGACACTGCTCATAAGAACGGTGCTGGGTTCTGGCCAGCGATACATCGATCGGCCGGCGTTTCAGGTGCGTCAACTCACAGTACGCGATTCGGTCACTTACGTTTCGTGTAATGGCTATCAACATGTTTGTTTGCAGTAGCTATAAAGGTTGAGCATTTGCGTTTGTGCTTATCGGGTTTACTCACATACGTCATGGTGAGCGGAGTCGAACCATGACCAAGTTTAGTAAAATCAGTCTTCGACTGCGCTCAGACTGAAGGGTTCTTTCCCATCTGTGAGCCAACCCGATAAGCACATTTGCGTTTCATTCCACAGCTAAGTGGTAAGCTTCCAAATCGACCTCGGAATTCTGATAGTGATCGGCGTTGCGCACTTGTTCCTCAAACCATACTGAATCAAGGCCATTCATTTTAGCTATGCGTCTTAACCACTCTTCTTCATTGGAATGCAGAGCGTCGTGATCGCAAAGCCCCAGCCTCAAACCGTCACGGATAAACATCATGGACAGGCTATGCGATTCAAATACGGGAGGTTCATCTGCAATGTATTCGTTGTCAAGAATTTCATGGATAGCTTTTTCACAAAACTCTTCATTAAAATCAAGAGCCTTGCCAATACGCATCATCATATCTTTTTCCGGATCGGAGATTTTTCGATCCTTGCGGATCAGAATAAGTAACCCTCTCAAATAATTGCTTCGATCAATAAGAGAAATTATCATGGTTTTTTTTTTGATGAGCAGATCCCAATTAACCTGTCGATCAAATTTAGGGTAACAGGGCGAACATTACAAGTAATAGTGAAAGCGGCTAAATTTCACATGTCAAGTTCCCAATGATTATCCTGTAGCCATTGTTCTGCATTTTTGTAGTTCGGCATCATTTCCGCCACCCTATTCCAGAAATGATTTGAATGATTACGAATTTTTAGATGAGCCAGTTCATGTACAACCACATAGTCGAGCACGAACATTGGCGCCATGATAAGGCGCCAGTTGAAATTTAAGCTTCCCGACGGGCCGCACGACCCCCAACGCCTTTTTGCACAACTGATCTTTACCGATTTATATTTTACCCCCGAAGATAGCGCATAAAGTTCAACTCGCTCAAAAATAATTCTAAACGCCTCAGTCTTATACCAAGCTAAAATTTGCCGACTAATTTGTTCCGTGTCAGAATCCGATACCTGAATGGTCTGTGAAAGAACAACCGGTTTGTGTTGTCCTCTGACAAATTCCAGCTTGTATGTTTTTCCCAAGTATAGAAATTCTTCGCCCTGAATAAACTTCTTTTGCTTGCGGCCTGCCAATCTGGAACGGACCATTTCTTGTTTTGAAATTATCCATTGACGCTTGTCATCAACTACCCGCTGTACGTCACGCATCGCAGCAAACAGAGGCGCACGAACGATCAGCGTAGCGTCCTGCGCGATCTGAAGGCCAATGCTGCGACGTTTGGAACGGATCAGTTTATCGATTTTGACTTCATCCATAACGAGCTATTACTTTTTATTTTCTATCCGTCGAATGCTTGATAAATTCATTTCAATATACGAAATTAATAAAAAGGAGACTACCATGAAAAAAAAGGCATCTCTTATTTCTGCTCTTTTTATTGCCCTGGTGGCGGTTGGCCACTTACTCCGCATTATCCTGAATATCGATCTGATAGTTGGTGGAATTCAAGCGCCCATGTGGGCTAGCGGTGTGGCCGCTGTTTTCTGCGGCGTTCTTGCTGCGTTGCTCTGGAATGAAAGACGCGGTTAACATTTTAAAACTGATACAGTATTTGTAAGGGTATTTAGTAGAAACAGCCGTCGTTGCAAGGTGCAATGGTTATACGGTTTACTAGAGGCGTAGCAATTTCGGAAAACGTTTCATAAAGCCTTTAAGTAGCGGAGCTGCCTGAACTCTACGGATCAGAAATCCGACTTTTGCTTTCCGTTATTGATATCTTTTATAAATTTAATCAGGCCTTTCATATAGGTCTGCTGATCATCCCACATGGACATATGGCTTCCGTTAGCGCAAAACAGATAACTCCCGTTTTTGAATTGCGTAGACATCCATTTCATGTGTTCCGGATCCATCGTGTCAAATGCCGAGCCGATCACGAGAGTCGGTACCGTAATTTTTGCTAAATCAGCTTTTCTGTCCCACAATTCAAGTTTTCCGGAAATACCAAATTCACTCGGTCCCTGCATCATTACATAAACCTGTTGGTTCATATTCTTAAACGCCCTATTCACCGGATCAGGCCAATCGGCTGCCGGAATCCTGCATATATGCTTGGTATAAAAGTGTTCCGTAAGCAATTCCATGTATTTCGGGTTCTGAAAATCGTTTTTTGCCTCCAGATGTTTAATTTCAGCAAGGATTGCAGGTTCCATTTGTTTTGACAGAACGTCCTCAGCGTACTTATCATATTCAGGGCAACTCGACATCATATTGGAAATGATCAACGCTTTGAGATTTCCCTGATATTTCAATGCGTATTCCACGGCAAGAATTCCACCCCAGGAATGGCCGAGAAGATAAAAATTATTTTTATTAAGGCCGAGCGCAATTCGAACCTGCTCGACTTCCTCGACAAATCTGGGCACATTCCACAAACTGGTATCGGTAGGTTGGTCAGAGTAAGCGGAGCCTAACTGATCATAATAAATGAACTCAATCCCTTCTGCAGGCAAGAAACTTTCAAAATTTTCAAAGTATTCATGCGTTCCGCCGGGGCCGCCGTGAAGCAACAACACTTTCATCGAGGGATTGTTACCGAATCGTTTTGTCCACACATTGAATTTTCCGTTAGGCGTTTCAACTTGAATCATATTTATTCCGCCGGTTTTAATGCCCGGTTCGGAGCTTTTAAAGTAATTCGACAAAGAATGCTGTTCTGATGGCCTTCCGCATGAAAAACACAGAAAACAAATAAATATAACTGCCGACGTAATTGGATTCATTGTCTGATCCCTTTTTTGGTTGGAGTTATCGTTTATCAATTAGCCTCCATAGAGGGCTGCCGCGCGCTTGACCATTTCCTTTGGCGAAACGTCCTCCACATGCGTTGCAATAAACCACGTGTAACCAAACGGGTCTTCAAGCCGGCCCGATCGGTCGCCATAGAATTGCAGTTCGACCGGCTTGATCATGACTCCGCCTGCAGCAACCGCTTGTTTCATAATCGCGTCCGCATTTTTCACGTATATCAAAAATTGCACTGTCGTCTTTCCCTGGGTTTTCGGACTGACATTACCCATCTCCGACGACTCATCAGCCAGCATGAAATACGAATCTCCTATCTTAATTTCCGTATGCATGATCTTTCCGTCGGGACCGCTCATGCGTCCGGCTTTTTCCTTTGCTCCAAAGGCTTTGGTATAATAATCTACGGCAGCGTTACCGTCATGAACCGACAGATACGGAGTCAACGTGTGATATCCTCCGGGGCGAAAAATCGAGGCGCGCTTTGCGGCTTTCTTTTTCTGAAGTAATTTTTTCTTTTTGGTCGGTTTGTTTTTAACCCGTCTCTTCTTCCTGACAAGTTTCTTTTGAACTGCTTTTTTTACTTTTCCTGCCATAGGGTTCTTCTCCTTGTTTTAAAGTGAGATACTTGCTTGCCAAAAAAAAATGAAATCACTTACCATAAACTTAATGCTTAGTTATTCTCCAGGTCCTTCATACCGGCCTGAAGCAGCTTCTTAATGCGCTCTTTGAATTCAGTGTGGCGTTTTAATTTATGTTCGTAATGACGGTATACTGGAATTAAATTTCGTTCGAGTTTATTTTTCTCAGGAGGTATAGGAACCGCGCTCTCTATTTTGTAAAGGTCTCTGGATGTTCGTATGTGTCCCGTGTCTTTCAACAATACGTGATAAATAATCTCCGTAGTCATCAGCACAGGAATATTCTTATCAGAAAACCTCTTATCCAGATCATCTTTTAAACGCGGAATCCATATTTCCGCCGCTTCTTTCCAAATATCGTTTTCGTACGTCACCTTTGTAAAATAATTGCGGCAAACATTTTCAACGAAAACAGAACTAAGGTCAAGTCCCAGCAGCTTGAGATTCTCTAATATGCTGTCAAAATAAGGGTTGGACGGGCCTTCCTTATAACGGTCTAATTCAAAAACGTATTGCAGTTTGTTAAACTCAATGCCCCGTTTGAGTTTATAGCTGGGATCCGTCCCCAACACAATGGCGCGAACATTATCCGGCTTTTCACAGAAAGGTTCCGGCCACGGATAATCCTGCCTGACAAAATCAGGAAAACTTTCGGTTAATTTTTTAAGCAGCTCCTGATCGTTCATGATATTCCTCCGTCATGTTTTGCACAGTACAGATGACAATTAATTACAATGGTGGATTATACTCAAAAGAGCTGATTAGCCTGTCCGAAACTTCACTTAAATGCCGTTCGTAAACAGTCGATATGAATAACTTCAAGAGTGTAAGGTGAAATTATGCACTTATTCAGGATATGTCAATGGGAATTATTCCGGCTCTCTTTTTTTTGGCATCCCGCCGTTTTCCGCGAAAGGGGCTTTTGAAAATCTTCCTTAGTCGATAATAATAGAAAAAGAAATACGAACAATAGAAGCAAACCAATCGTAAGTTCTGTTACCCAATTTACTCTCGGGAAAAAAGTGCAAGAGTTGGGATAGCGCTGATCATATTATTTTACATATTGCGAACTACATCTGTATCTTCGGAAAACCTGAATCGATAAGCTGTGTGTTCACTGAATCAATTTCTTTCCTTATTATTTCCACTTGAGCGTAAAACCTTTTCATCATTTTCTGGGCCTCGTTTACCGCATTTTTGATTTGCGAAGTCGGAGGCATATCGGATTCGTGCAAAATTGTAAAAAGCCTCGATAATATATCCAGTAGGTTTTTTGGATTCGACGCATTCCCATCCTCAGAAACCATTTCCATAATTGCGATACGCCGGTCCATTTCATTCAGTCTCTGCGTCAATTTAGCGCCAACTTTGGGCAAAAGGTTTTTTATTTGGACGCGAACTTTACCAAGGTCTTTCTGAATTATCTTGGTTAGTTTTCTGCTCTCATAAACTTGCAAGGACAGATCGTGTTGCTGTTGCAGTTCCTCTTGTGTGGAGTTCACTCTTGGATCCATCTTAATTACAAGTGGTTGGCTGTATACTGTGCCGCCAACAGACAATTTAACCGTATACTCTCCGGGAAGCGCCCATGGCGCCGTCGCGTCAGGAGGAGTATTGCCGTAAATGGCGTTCATCGGGAAATGAGCTTGTAGATCCAAAGACGCATAATGCAGGTCCCATATAAAGCGATGCGATCCCGATTCAGCAGACAGGATCTGTTGAGGGCGTACCCAATACAACGGAATGTTTACATCGGGAATCATGTACGGTTTGTCATCGCTGGCAAAGCGTCTTACGAGCTTTCCATTTTTATCCAAAATTTCAAGCGATACAACGGCTTGTGATTTTTCTTTAAGATAATAATCAATGATGGCACCGTCGGGCGGGTTTTGACCTGCCGGCTCCTCCTGCGGCAGCGGTGTATCCGTATTCATATTCCATCGAACACGATACGTGACCTGTGGTTTAAAAAAAATCGCTTCCGCGGCATTGAGCGAACCGGCTGCATACTCAGCTATTTGACGCAACGGCGTAATATTATCCAATATCCAAAAGGAACGCCCGTGCGTCCCAACCACAAGGTCATCATCTTTAATTACCAGGTCACGGATTGAAGTTGACGGCATGTTCAAACGTAAAGACTGCCAATGATCGCCGTCGTCAAATGAAACGTATACTGCATTTTCTGATCCTGCAAAGAGAAGCCCTTTGCGAAACGGGTCTTCCCGAACAACATTAATTGGTTCATCGGGTAATCCGGCTGCAATTTCCTTCCAACTTTTCCCGCCGTCGTGCGTTCTGTAAATATGCGGGCGCATATCATCTAGTCGAATACGATTTACCGCCGCATACGCAGTGTTTACATCAAAATGCCCGGCATCCATGAGTGAAATTTTGCTCCAGGAACTGATGCCCGGCGGTGTGACATTCTGCCAAGTTTTGCCGCCGTCCCTGGTGATGTGAATGAACCCGTCATCAGTTCCTGCCCAAATGGTATTACTATCCACGTAAGATGGCGCAACCGTATAAATGACACCTCTGCGCGGCATCTTTTTCACATCTTCGTTTCGATAAACGCCTACATTATCCGGAATATCCCAAGATGCTCTGCTCAAATCGGGGCTAATGACCTGCCAAGAATTCCCGCCGTCGCGCGTTTTAAATAAAACATTACCCGCATAAAATAGGGTTTTCGGATCGACAGGTGAAAAAAGAACCGGCGCCGTTCTCAAAAAACGATAGGTGCCGGTCTTAATGGCTTCCGGTTCTATATTCTGATATTGCCCGCTTCGTTTGTCATATTTCGTAAGTTTTCCACCATAGACCATATTAGGATCGAGCGGGTCGGCTGCAACATAGCCCCACTCTTCCGCGCCAACCGGGTGCCACTCGCGAAACGTGATCGCTCCGTCGTTACCACGGCTGGAAATGCAGACAGAACCGCTCTCCTGCTGTCCGCCGTACACATGGTATGGAAAAGCGTTATCCGTACTAACATGATAAAATTGCGCCGTAGGTTGATTATACCAGGAAGAAAAAGTCTCGCCTCCATTGACTGTAATGATCGCACCCTGATCTGCTGCAAGGAGTAAGATATTCGGATCATTCGGATTGATCCATATACGGTGATAATCGTCTCCGCCCGGCGCCCCGCGGAACCCGTTCCACGTTTTGCCGCCGTCCGTTGATTTCCAAGTCGCGATATTGGCGCTATAAACCACTTCCGCATTTTTTGGATCAGCCTTTATCTCCGCAAAATCACTGCCGCGTCCCCACAATCGTTCATCCGAACTCATACGTACCCATGACGCGCCCGCATCATCCGATCTATAAATACCCCCGAGATCGCGGGAATCAACAGTTGCATACATTCGATCCGGGTTACTCGTGG
Organism: bacterium; assembly: GCA_008933615.1. Lineage (NCBI taxonomy): Bacteria > bacterium. The sequence goes on from WBUR01000036.1 coordinate 15,587, forward strand.
CAATACAAAACCCGATGCGGCCTAATCCTTGTTCATATGTGGGCAAGCCCTTTGTTAATTTCTTCCAAGTAGTTCCCCCGTCCGTTGATTTATACAAACCGCTCTCCGGACCTTGCCACCACCCGTTTTCCCATGGCCCAAGTCGTGAAGCCCATAGATCGGCATAAATGACGTCCGGATTTTTTGGATCAATCGTGACCTGAACCGCGCCGGTATTTTCGTCTTTGTACAAAACACGGTCCCAATTCTTTCCACCGTCGGTAGTTCGGTAGACACCGCGTTCCGTATTCGGCCCGTACGGATGCCCTAATACCGCGGCAAAAACCCGATCGGGGTTTTCACTATCCACGGTTAACCCGCCGATTTGCTGCGCATCCCGCAAGCCAAGATGTTTCCATGTCTTGCCTGCATCGGTTGATTTGTAAACGCCATTTCCAACTGAAAGATCGGGCCTTTGCAAACCCTCACCCGTCGCAACGTAAATCACATTCGGATCCGACGGCGCAACAACAATATCGCCGATAGAGCCGGTCGGCTGATCGTCGAAAATAGGAAACCACGTTCTGCCATAATCGTTCGTTTTCCAAACGCCGCCATTATTCACTCCGATATAGAATACGTTGGGCTGTTGGGGCACGCCGACTGCTCCAACTGTGCGACCTCCCCGATGCGGGCCTATCATGCGCCACTTCATGCAATCAAAAAATTTCGACTCAACCGATTGGGCAAATAATTGCAGTGTCTGCCCAAAACAAAATGTGATGAAAAACAATAGCCGTATCTTCATATGACCAACTCCGTTTATAAAATGCCTCCAGTATTTTCTTAGTTCTTTACCTGTTTCACACGCCAAATTGTTTAAAATGATGGTCGGCATGTTTATACATCAATTTTCCCCACTCCAATGGAGTCATGAGTCCAAAAAAACTATGATTAGATATCTTGATCGTGTGCTCACCCGGTATTAATTTATTGAATGCCACGGTAAAGTTTGATCTCTCTTTATTAAAATCACGTCCGTCCGATATGACAAACTCAGCTGCCGTCGGAGAATTCTTCGAAAACGGCTTATCGTTTGTTGCCATACTTTTGAAAAAGCGTCCTATGTAACGAAAAAATGTTGGCTTGACGGCCAAATCACCGACGGGAACCTGCATAGTCAATGTACAATGCGCCAACATTTGCGCCGCATTCATTTTGCCCCATTGCGCCGGTGTTTGGGGTGTCAGTTTGTTTAGTCTTTCCATTATTTCTTTTTGCGCATCCGGTTCAAATATGGATTTCATGGTTACTCCCCTGATATGGTTTTAAGCTAGAACGAGTATGTTTATTTTTATTGAAGAGGCAATGTAACTCAATTTCTTCTTACTTTCTGTTGGCAATCAAAAATCAGTTGAATGATTTTTCGATCCGTTGGTTTGTAAAACCGATATCGTTCAAAACAATCAAGTGCATTTTCCCAAGAATTCTGCCGGTAGTATAGCATACCCAAATTATAAAAGACTTCCCAAATTCGTCCCCGACTTTCTCTGATAAATTCCAGATATAATATTTCAGCCTCCTTTAAAGCGCCGGACGATTCGGCAAACAAAGCCATGTGTAAAAGCGGAACAGGAAACCTCTGACCCACGAAAAAACCGGCTAGCCAAGTTTTCATACCTGATTCTGGCTGACCGAGCCATTTATCAAGCAAACCCATACCCGCAGTTACGGTATCAAAACCCATTTCGAATAATTTTTTTTCAAACCTCACGGAGGCCACGTGATCAGCAATTCCGTCATGCGCATAAATAACGGTACTTTCATCAAAATAAAGAATACGCCACTCAGGCATTTCTAGCAATTGATTCTGCCATGCCATCGTCGCGGCATAGTCAAATATGATAAGGTCAGGGTTATTTTGTTTTATTAATGTCTTCAAGCCGCCTCGTGTAAGACTCATTTGAAATTCTTTGTAAAGTGAATCCTGCATAACTTCAAGCCGTCCATCGATAAACACAGGAATATTCAGTCTCCAGCCAAGCCAGCTTCCAATACCAATATTATTTAACACACGGCCTTTGATGCCTTGTTCTTTCATAAATTGAACAGCGCCATCAGCAACATAATTGCGATCCAAACCCCAGCCAAATCTCACCAGCCGTTTATCGCTAACATAATAGGCATTCGTTATAACTCTTGCAGATAGCGCGAGTGTTAAACAAATAAATATGAGCTGGGCATAGCTTCGTATAGTGTCAAATACGGGTTTGCTTTTCTTTCGGTACACCTTATTTAATAACTCTGTCAGCATTTGCCCGGTTAACCCGCTCGTGTAAATAACAAACAACGGAATATTACGGTATTGACTGTAACTGACTGCAAACAAAGCCAGTGCAATAATCAACTCGTGACTTTTTCTATTCCTTATGGTAACAACCACCAAAACACCCGACAAAAAAGTGAACATGTAGTACAGTGCAATTACCTGAGGTGGAAAAAGAGCTGGACGGGAACGGGCGACTGAAGACCATGGGGAAATAAATTCCAAAATAGTATTCTTAAAAATACTTCCGGAATCAAGCCGGGTTGCCAATTCCACTGGAAAGAGCGCACCGTCGACGAAATAAGGATTGATCAAGATGGACGCCATTCCAAAAAAAGACCACATCCACAAATATCGATCTATTTTTTTTTCTTGGAACGGAACCGATACTGCGTACGCGCCCATAATCAATAGACCGATGACAAAAAGGCCCTGCGTGTTCGTCCACAAAACCATGATTACAGGAAGTATCCATAATACCCGGCGGCGCTCCCGTACGTAATGATCCAAGACGTACAACATCAGAATCATCAATACCCATGTCATGACCTCAGGCCGAAAGTTAAATCGCACTTCTATAGTTAATAGAACCCCTAACATGAGCCATGGGCCGACAGCAGAGGTAATCTGATTCGATTTAAACCAATAGTACATCAGTGTAAAAACGATCAGGATCAATGTAACGTATACGGTTGAAATACCTTCGAATCCAATCCACACGTAGACAACATAGAGAAATATCTGATAAAGCCAATGAAGATCAATGTAGAGGTGATTGGGAACCGTATACGTATAAGAATCGAAAGTCGGGAATACTCGATTTTCAAGTATCCACTCTCCTCCGTGCAGATGAAACCCTAAGTCATTCTCTGCTATCAACCGAAAGGATAACGCTGTCAAAAGAAGAAATAAGGAGGCCAACGGCAACAGCCGTATTACCTTAGGAAGAAAACTCGTAAGATATGCAAACCGCTTTGGATTATTAATAATGTCTCTCCGATTGAGATACAAATTCCACACTCATCCGTTTTTTTATAAGTATCATATCCGGCATCCAGAGCATGTTTTATTTGTTCGATAAGAATTTTTCAATTTGTCTGCGATGGCGCAAGACATGAACTATGGCGTGTTCAAGCAGCTGCTCAATATCGTATTCTTCATCCCAGCGCGTCATGAAACGAATGGAAAATAAGTTGAGCTCAATTTGCTCTCTATTCAAATCATATAGTTCTCTTGTGTTGAATTGCAGCATGGATTCGGTTTCACGTACAGCCTGCGTTGGCGTATCGATGACAATTTTGTCGGTATCAGGAAACGCTGACGTCTTATTAAGCGCCGACAAAACGTAATTAGCATAACCATACCCGGAACGAACAACGTGTTTTGAGATGGTCTGAATGGAACGACAATGTTCATCGGAAGTATTTGGATCAACGATTTGGGTAAATTGTGCCCGTGTCAAAGTTCTAATTACACCGGTATATTCATTCACCGCTTTTTGATATTCATCCATGATCGCGCCCAGACCGCCGATTCGATAGGAAAGTGGTTCCACAAAAGTTCTCCGATTTGGTTTCTATGTGTTGATTCTATCTCTATTCATGAACCATGACGACCGTGTTTTTCTTAGACACGGCCAGTCACTTACATCAATCGATAATTGGTTGGTTCAAATGTAGGAATATGGCACAGACTTGTCAACGAGATTTATAGAGCCTGCCTATAGTCTTTGTGAAACAAATACTGTGTCCCTCTTTCACCGTGCGTCTAACTTTGTCCTTTAATATCAAAAGAAATTATTGTAAGTTCTCTCGTTAAAGACCACATATTTTTTATGGAGCCCAACATGTCATCTCTTCATACGATTACGCCTGCGATCCGAACAAATGAAATCACCTATGCCGTACGCGATGTTGTAATTCTGGCCGAGAAAGCCGCGAAACGCGGCCTGGAAATGTTATATTTGAATATCGGCGACCCGAATGTTTTCGATTTTTGCACCCCCCCGCATATCATTGAGGCCGTCCACAAAGCTATGCTGGCCAATAAAAACGGATATTCTGCTTCTTCCGGTATAAAAGATGGGCTTGCAGCGGTTGAAAAAGAAGCGGAACGAAAAGGCATTCGAAATATTCGTGATATTTTTATTACTACCGGCGTCAGCGAGGCGATCGATCTTTGTTTGACAGCTCTGGCAAATGAAGGTGATAATGTGCTGACGCCCAGCCCCGGTTATCCATTATACCAGGCGATTCTTAAGAAATTGAATGTGATTGAAAATTCCTATTATCTTGATGAAGCCAATGATTGGCAGCCTGATGTAGATGAGATGGCTTCCAAGATCAATTCCAAAACCCGCGCAATCATATTAATTAACCCAAATAACCCTACAGGATCGGTGTATTCCAACGAAGTGTTACTCCGGGTTATTGAACTCGCAGCAAAGCATAATCTCGTGATTTTTGCGGATGAGATATATGACAAGCTGATTTTGGACGGCGGTCATCACGTTGCGCTGGCTTCATTGAATTCCGAGGTTCCAATTATTACGTTAAACGGTTTATCAAAGTCATTTCTCGTACCTGGTTTTCGTATCGGCTGGGGAATCATATCCGGGGAGGAAGCGCGCATTCGAACCTACGTGGAAGCAATCAATAAGTTATTGCGCGCGCGCCTTTGCGCCAATCATCCTATGCAATATGCTATTAAGCCTGCTTTAGAAGGAGATCAAAACCATCTGCTCGACGTTAAGGCGCGTTTAACCAAACGCCGGAATATCACTTTTGAAATGCTGAATTCAACGCCAGAAATTTCTTTGGCCAAACCTAATGGCGCTTTTTACGCATTCCCTTCCCTGCATATTAAGAAAACAGACGATGAATTTGTTCGCGCTTTGATAGAAGAAACCGGCGTAGTGGTGGTTCCAGGCAGCGGCTTCGGACAGTCTCCCGGAACAAAGCATTTTCGGGTCGTGTTCCTGCCCGATGAAATCAAATTAAAAAAAGCGTATGAAAAAATTCTGGATTTTGTTCACAAATTCAATAAAAGTTAGACGCAAAATAATCTGGCCGCTGAATCTCCCCGGATTCCAAGCTTCTTCTCCTGTGCCGGTAGATTACTGATCAACGTCAGAACGGTGAACGACATAACTACAAAATATTTCATTCATCAGTCCTTTAATTATTTTTCAGAATCTCCTGGTTATCTCAAAAATTCATTTCGTATGCAAATTTGAAATATTGACCCGAATTTTCAAATAGTCGGTTGTCATTTAGACCAGGATCTTTTTGTAAATTCAGCACGACATACACATTACTCCCTGCAAAAAATTCATACTGCAAAAGTGAATTCCACGAGGTTACTCTGGATACACCGCTTGGGCTATTGTCATCTACAATCCGTTTCTGAAAAAATGATCGTAAGTAAAGTTTATCCATGACGCGATAATTGAGTTTGATACGATATATTTTCTGATCAAAATCCTCAGTATGTTGCCCCACGTACGACAGAAGCAATCCCATACGACTAAAAAGAGATAGCGACAATTCTCCATAGGGATTTTGTAAGAAAGCCCCATAATACGGGCCGAAATTGTATCCGACAGAGAGGGTATGATTACCGTATATGAATTTTGCATTGTGATCTTGTAAAAAATTGGTCCGTGTCACAATCGTTGTGTCACTCGTTTCGTCATCGGGGCGATTATACTCGAAGTAATGATTTACGCTCAACCAATCGTTGACCTTGTAATTCACATACGTATTTACATTCTCTTGATGTTTGAAATTATCAGATAATCGCTGCGCACGATAATACTGGGCACCCGCATTGATGGACGAAAAATACTTTACATTTCGCACAAAATTATAACCGCCTCCAACTATCACTTCATCATAATTGTTCCCGTAATTATTGAACAAGGTCTGAACACTGATTCCTTTTTCAAATCGGTTATAGATTATATCCGCGTAGGGCCCGCCCCCGCCATTGAATTGATAGTACAAGTGTCCGCGATAAGCATTTCCACCGGTATTCGCTACAAATTGAGGCTGGAAAATCCATCTGGAAAACAAATCGATCTTACTGTCAACGCTATATGTTTTATGAACCACGCTATCCATTGGATTGTCGTCCACTATAATGGTTGACCCAATGGTAAATTTCTGAAAAATGAGATTCGGCCTCGCGGCAAAGAATTTTCGCCTGTCGCTATTCGGTAAACCGGGAGCCGCTTCTTCTTCAACGTACACAACACCGGTCTTCAGGTTATTGCTTCGATACGTATAATTAACTCCATAATTAATATCTTGGATCGCGCGTGTATAAAAGATATTGATCGGTGTCCGGTAGATGTCAAGATCCTTACTGAAGAATGTACGTTTCTCGACTAAAAAAATCGGCCGTTTATACAATGAAAAATCAAACGGGTCGGCCTCCAGAGTTGATTCATCGGTATTATATGTGCCCTTCAATTTGTGTTTATCCAGGCTAAGGCTCACCTCACCGCCGAACGAGCTTTTGAAAGTAGAATCGAGCTTGCTTGCCACGATGTAAGGCGTCGCATTAATACTTACGTTAGCGCGCTCCTCGAATGGTTTTATGTCCCAGATATAGGTGCCCTTGAGGTTCAATAATTCACTCGTCGGGCTGATCGAATAAAAAAAGCCTGTGCCGTCCGGCTTATATGCAAAAAGCTGAACATCAATGCCAATCTGCGAAGTATTCTTGTTCTGAATTTTATCAACGGGAATACGTACTTCAGATTCAATATACCCTGCCTCTCCGTCCCTCGCTTCACGATAGATCACCGATTTATTTTGCCAGACCCAGTCCCATTCCTGAGACATCTGACGCTGGTTGTAGATGAGCATATCGCGCTGGTTGTCCAAAAAACTGAAAGCAAAGAAATAGCCGTTTTTGCGTTTATTTTCAACGTCGAGAAGAATAAAAAATTCGTTTTCCTCATCTGTACTGCGGTCTCGAATCAAAGACTGTCTAATCACACGCCCACGCGGCCAGAATTTCATCGCGACATAAACAGCGTCGTTTGATTGCTTAATGTAAACAATCGTTTTATCATAATATTTTTCAGAGGTCTGCGGAACGATCATAGTAAAATCTTCAAATACTTTCGCGTCCGACCATTCATCATCATGAATCTTACCGTCGATCTTCGGCAAAATCTGTGATTGGGAAAGCGCATCGGATAGAGGATACATTGAAAGTGCGAGTAGAAGTTGTAGCACGCGCATCATGCGATCTCCTGCGGATGGTTAAAAATAGTGTTGCTTCTGTTAAACAATCTTACAGACCTCTCACAACTCCTCGGGAAACAAAGTTACAAGAAAAAGGTCGACACTCTATTCAACGAAAAGATCATACGATGTTATATGCCGAATTAACATTTCAAACGCGAGATCGGCTAAAAAGTTTCAATACAATCGGATATTAACAAAATAAAATTAGTTGAGATATTATTACGTCGCGTTTGATAAGGCTCACGATAGATCGAGCATGACCTAAAAGGGTTATGCTGGAATGTTTTTTCCGCTGTTAGATCATGGAAGTGTAAGATGATAATTTCCGTTGATAGAAAGTTTTATCTAACATTCATTATTGACGTACTCTCGTGCGTTTTCGACAAACTGCAGGTCGAACACGGAGCAAAATTTTGCTTGACTTAGCACCTCAACTTAGCGTATTATGACCCGTAACAATTTTTCCAAAAAACATACGTGTCATAATTACCTAGCAATCCATGCTTTCACAAAACCATGTAGTCTATCATGAAGACCCGTTTATGGATGTGCATTGGCACGATGATGTGAGAATTCCTCGGCTTTGCTGGAAAAGATTTTCCGCTACAGGCGCTTACCGTAAAGCAATGGATAAATTAATTGATTTGGCTTCTGAAAAACAGGCAAGGGTTTGTTGGCTCGATCTTGAGGATCTATCGGTTGTCGATAAAGATGATCAAATATGGATTAAAGAAACCTGGCTTCCACGCACCGTTCAGGCTGGTATTAAGCACATAGCGGTTACCATGCCGTCCACGCCGCTGGCAAAAAACTCATTGCTCAAAGGACTTCGCTATGAGGATTATCATGCACTTGAGATAGGATATTTTAATCAATCAGATGAACCTCTGAATTGGTTACTGCGATTGTCGCATGTTAAGCACGATTAATCCAAGCCTTTCTGCCCAAATTCTTAAACAGAAAAATCAATCAGAGTTCCATTTGCGACTTTCAAATAATCCGCAACACGCATTATTATCGAATCGGTAAGAGAGCCCGCATTAAATGCAATTACTTCATTTTTTGCAATGGACATATCGATAAAAAGTTCGAGATCAAGAATGGGTTTCCCAAATGGCGGAACGGCGCCTGTAACAAGTTCTGCCATCTGCATTAATTCCTCCGACGTTGCAAAACGAATTTTACGCGCTTCAAAATGTCGTTTGATTTTATTTGAATCAAGCTTCCTGTCGGCGGCAATGACAAATAGTTTGAAGTTATCACTCACCTTCATAACGATCGCCTTCCCGCCCGTTTTAAGCTCTTCCCCTCTAGCAAGCGCCGAGTCCGCAGACGTATAAGTAGGCTCATGGCGGATCTCCTTGAATCCGATTTCCGAGGCCCTAAGAAATTTTCTAATTTTACCCAAGTGATCCACGACGCCCTTAAAAGCAAAGAGGCTGCTTTATCAGATAAAACAGCCATCTTAATATATTATTCGTCTTTGTAATGTCCAATGCGATTATTACCTAAACTAAATGCTATGTTTGCGATTGGATGGTTACGACTTAATTATATACGACATCATACCAAAGTCTTTCAAATTCCGCATCGGTCCGTCAGAATCATGATTGGCCGGCGACCAACCGTCATGCACTTCCGAAGCTATGTTGGCAAGCTCTCCTCTTAATGCTATTTCAATAAAAACGGGTAGGATATCTTCGTCATAATGGGTTTCAATGCCTGATTCAAGTATGTGGCAGGCTTCGATTGTCCGCATGGCTTTCCGATACGGCCGATCGCTGGTTAATGCGTCGAATGTATCCGTGATAGCGGTAATCCGCGATTCAAACGGAATTGTATCCCCGATCAATCCGTAAGGATAGCCTGTTCCGTCCATTTTTTCATGATGATATGCTATGATATTTAAGAGAGGCCTGCTCGATTTAAGCGGCGCGCAAATCTGCAGTCCGATTGCAGGATGTTTCTTAATTTCTTCAAATTCTTGATTGGTGAGTTTATCGCTTTTCAGCAACACGCTATCACGTATGCCAATTTTGCCGATATCATGCAAAATGGCGCCATTCATTAAAACCGTCTGGTATGCAGGATCCAAACCTAACGCACCGGCTAATTTCATAGCATATCTGCCGACACGCTCTGAATGGCCGCGTGTATAAGGGTCACGCGCTTCCACCGCCCTTGCAAAAGCAAAAATCACTTCATCTACATTCACCAGCGTCGCTTGAAGCGTTTTCATCTCGATGGCCGATGCCACGCGAACCTTGAGTTCCATCGGATCAAACGGCTTTCCGATGAAATCATTTGCGCCAACCTGAATTCCTTTTATCTTATCGTCCGGCCGTGTTAGTCCGGTTATGAGTATAACGGGAATATCTTTCGTGACAGGATCTTGCTTAACGTACCTGCAAAGATCGAAGCCGTTGATATGACGTATCGCAATGTCGGATAGTATCAGGTCAGGTGGGTTTTCCTTTATTTCTTCCATCGCCCTTTTGCCGTTGGGCACGATGGTAACGTTATAACCGTCTTTTTCGAGAAGGGTTTTTACTTCTTGGGCTATGCGAATTTCATCATCGACAAGCAGGACGTTCTTTGACACATTTTCCGTCCACTGTAATGCGGCCAGTTTCTTCTTAATTTGTTCACTATGATCGGCCAATGAAACCTTCGCGCCTATTTTAATAAAAAAACAAATAACCGGTTATATCGGTTATAACTATATACCCAATTAGACTATGACTAATGTAACAACTCTTGCCCGAACAATCAATACCCTATTTCACCTATTTTTCGGCAAATCGGTAAAACTTCTCATGGCCTCGCTAACATTCTTTGCTTCATCAAAATAGGAAAGCAGTTTATTTAATATTTCTTCTACAACTGAGTCTGGACACGATGCGCCGCTTGTAAGCATGACGGTGATCTGTTTTTTATCTGGAATAAAATTTTTGGTTGTCAATTCGATCTTTTTGTGATAGTCAAAATGATCAATCCTATCTCTCGAAATAATTTTTCGTTGCGATGAAATCAGGTAGGTCGGCAATCTCTGCTCGCACAGCTCCACAATATGCGACGTGTTGGAACTATTATAACCTCCGGCAACGATAGCGAAATCGGCCGTTTCTTTCAATAAACCATAGGTTGCATTTTGATTGTCATTGGTCGCATAACACAGCGTATCCCCCGTATCGGAAAAATGCTTGTGAATATCGGATTCATTAAGGTTATATTTCTGAATCATGATTTCTTTAATATAGTCGGCAATAGCCTGCGTGTCGCTTGCCAGCATTGTCGTTTGATTAACCACGCCGATACGTTCCAAGTCTCGGTCAACATCAAAACCTTCCGAGAATTGGTTTTTGAATAAAGTGTAAAACTCTTTTTTCGGAATCTCACCCAATAAGATACTGCCTAATTTTTTTGCTTCACCCATATCACGTAAGACCATCGTCGGCGCATTCATCCGGCTATGCGAAAAAGTGGCGCGGGTCTCTTCGTGAGTTGGCTTTCCGTGGATGATTACGGAATATTTATCCTTCCCTATGGCAGAAGCCTTATTCCATACCTTTTCGACAAACGGGCACGTGGTGTCGTAGGTATAGGATTGAATCCCGATTTCGGCGAGCCTACGCTCAATTTCAACTGTGGTGCCAAACGCCGGAACCAAAACCACGTCGTCATGCGTCAATGAATCCCATGGGATCAGTTGCTCTCCCGATGTGTGCATGATGAAGCGAACCCCTCTGCTTTGCAAGTCCTGATTCACTTCGGGATTATGGATCATTTCGCTCAAAAGGAAAATACGTTTGTTTGGATTTTCTGAAATCGCTTTATAGGATATCTCTATAGCGTTTTCGACTCCGTAACAAAAACCAAAGTGCCGGGCTATCAGAAATACTATCGGACCAAAATCCAACCGGGTAGGTGAAAAATCTTTCTTTCGGGTATCCTGCTCCCGGCGGTACTCTTTTATTGACGTGATCAGTGAACTTCGGTAAAAAAGCGGTATATCAAACTTTTTCATATGGTTCTATTAGTAACGGCCAAATAACGAAATTAAGAAATACGGTTCCGTATTATTTCCGCGGTTAACTTTATTCCGAATGAAGTGGCTCATGGTATTGGGTAATATATTAAATCGTGTTATAAATCAAAATAAAAAAGCCGCACGTTATTGACGTACGGCTTTAATGGTAGGAATGGATGGCGCACTTATTGAATAACTTTACCGTAAGTTTCAACTTGTTTCTTTATTTTCTTAATATCGCCGACGATGACAATGGCAACGTCTGAATCACGAATATACGACTTCACCATCTTTGAAATTTCTTCCGGCGTAATTGCATAAACATTTTTTACGTAATTCGTAAGATACGTATCCGGAAGTCCGTGCAAACTCAAAAAGCTAAGCTGGTTGGCAATACCCGCCGGGGATGAATTTTGCAGCACAAACGTCCCGGCGAGATAATTTTTGATTCCGTCCAGCTCCTCTTTTTCCGGAACTTCGTTCTGTAAACGATTGACCTCAAACAATATTTCCTTAATGGACGCCCCAGTTACGTCGGTCGTTACATCCGCGATTTCAGCCCAGTATGCGCTGCGGTATCTTATCGAAACCGTGCTTCTAGGCGAATACGTATAGCCTTTGTTTTCACGAATATTGCTTGTGATGCGGGAACCAAAAGATCCGCCCAGCATGGAATTCATCACAGTTAGTCCAAGATAGTCTGCATGCGACGGATCGATCACCGGCAAACCCATATAAATCGTAGATTGCGATGCTCCTGGCCGATCAATAAGATATATAGTACGCGACGAACTCATCTTTGGCGGGTTCTGTGTTGCGGCTGTACCCTCCTTCCATTTGCCGAATGTTTCTGTAAGTGTATTCTCGATTGCCTTAGCATCAAACACTCCGACCACATAAATAGACGTGCGTCGAGCGCCATAATTTTTGTCATAAAATTCTTTAACATGATCCAATGTAAATGAATTAATCGTCTCCTCAGTAGGAAAATAGCGGCCATACGGGTGGTCTCCGAACATAACCTGACTGAATTTTTCCGACGCTAAACCGGCCGGCTCAGAGCGCTGAACCGTTAACTGCCGCACCATATTATTTTTTAATCGTTCAAGCTCCGAAGCAGGAAACGCCGGGTTCTGAATCATGTCCCCGATTAATTTGATAAAATCCGGGCCAAATTCCGATAAGACTTCTCCGGTAATAAATACCTGATCTGATCCCGTAGCCACATCGATCGATCCGCCCATGCTCGCGGCTGCTTTGGCAAGATCCTGAGCCGTGCGCGTCTTGGTGCCTTCTTTGAGAAATTCACCTGCCAGATCGGCCAACCATACCTGGGAGGGCGATTCGTCAATGTTTCCCGTACGAATGACTACACGGATATTGACCTTCGGGACTTTTCCGTAAGCGACCATGGTGCCAGAAAACCCGTTGGGCAATGTTACCATTTGTTTCTGCGGAAGATTAAAATCTTTAGGCGTTCCTCCGGCCGGCGGCGTCTCCTTTTGCGCCCAAAGTGAAACGGTCAGAAGAGACAGCAGGCCGATGATCACAACATATCTCGTTTTCATAGATTATCTCTCCTTACTTTTTGGAAATGTTTGATGTTTGGGTTTGTAGAACCAGCACTGTGCGATTTGAATTTCTCAAGTATTCTTTCGCCGTTTCCTGAATAAGTTTCGGGGTCACTTTTTTAAATTCATCTTCAAGTTTATTTATACGGGAAGGATCATCATCAAATATGGCAAAACTGGCCAAAAGGTCCGCTGTACCAAATCCGTAAAAACCCGTGATTTCAGAATACAGCGCCGAGCGCATTTTTACCATGGCACGATCGTACGTTTCCTTATCGATCGGTTCGCTGCGTAATTTTTCAATTACCAGATCAACTTCGGCCATGATAGAATCGGGCGCAACATTAGGATCATGGATCAGGTCGGCCATCCACACCATCGGGCCGTTATAATTAAACATATTACCAAGATAATTGATGCCGCCGGTTAATTCTCCCGTAAATCCCTTTTTCTGAACCAGCGCATCAAATAGTTTACTGTCAGAGCCCTGAACCAGTATCTGGTCAAGAATACCCATCGCGAAATACTCCGGCGTGTTACGTGCAGGCATGTGATACGCAAACGCCAATGCCGGTCGTTTTGCAAGAGCATCCGTCTTGTTCACTTTCTTTTCGGCTTCTTGTTTGGGTTCGCTAATATCGGGTTTTGCGGGCAGTTCAGACTTAGGCAATGCTCCGAAATACTGCTTGACCCATGCCAACGCTTGTTTGGAATCAAAATCGCCGACGATCACTAAGGCTGCATTGTTCGGCGCATAATACGTTTTAAAGAATGACGAAACATCTTCCAGTGTCGCAGCATCGAGATCTTTTAACTCACCGTAAAAATTGTGCGCATTAAACCAGTTAGTATTGGCATATTGCGGCATATCCAGCCAGGGAAACCCTCCGTACGGACGATTCAAGACATTAACCTTTACCTCATTCTTCACAACTTCTTGTTGATTCTTTAAATTATCCTGGCTGATTTTTAACCCCTTCATGCGGTCCGCTTCTGCCCACAACGCCGTCTCCAGTTTGTGCGCAGGAAGAATTTCAAAGTAGTTAGTAAAATCAAATCGGGTAGACCCGTTTAACACGCCGCCGCTGCGCTGCACTAATTTAATGAACTCCATTTTTCCAAGATTATCAGAACCTTGGAACATCATGTGTTCAAATAAGTGGGCAAAGCCGGTCCTATCCTTCGGTTCAATGCGAAAACCGATATTGTAATACACGCCCACCGTTACGATCGGCGCGGTCGGGTCAGGTGAAAGAACCACCTTGAGTCCGTTATCCAATTTATGATATTCTACCGCGACGCGAAAGCTTTTGCCGCTTTCCTTAGCGCACGATAGGAACATCAAAGCCATCAGGATTACTAGCCATCCTGAAAATCGAAAGTATTTCATACCATCCTCCGTTATGATTACGGGTTTAGTTTATTAGTGAATATATTAAAATAGAATCACACCAACAAATTATCCGCCTATTCCATTTTCCACTCAGGCAGGCGTCCGGGCGTCCAAGGCGCGTTAAGTTTTTCCAGTTGATCTTCTATCGACTTCAAATCCGTTTCGATAACAGTCTTTAATTGAGCAAGCGCCGGACCAAATTGTTCCGCCGCAATGCTGTATGCATCAAGCTGGGTTTGAGTTGGATCGGATGTAGTTTCCCATGTTCCGTCGATAATATATTGCAGTCTTTCCGTTACCGGCGGAATTTGATTTTCGTTCCGTTTTGCCAGCGTTTTGTCCCCGGCCATGGTTCGTTGAATTGCCGCGATCTGTATCTTAAGTTGGCGAACTTTTTCAATGAGCGATTTATTTGCGCCGACGGCGGTCAGAGCGGATTTCTCAATGAGGATAAGACGCTTAGTGACCTCATCCGCCGCTGCATTCACCGCTAGAACGGCTTGTTGGAGGCGCGCAACTTTTCGTTGGAACGTGACCAATGCCGCGCGGTCTTTCGCAGGTAAGGTCGTGTTATTCAAAGGACGCGCTGTAAATTCAACAGGTCCGAAAAGTTCAGTGATCATGCCGTTCTCATTTTTTGACATGGTAACTTTATACTTGCCGGGAAGTACAGGCATTCCGTAAAACTTGTTCGTTTCTGTTTTTTCCGTTACGGGCGCCGCATTCGGATAACGCAGGTCCCACGCGATACGGTTCATGCCCGCTTTTGCCGGAGCGGTCAGACGGCGGATAGTATTACCGCTTTCATCTGTTACTGTAAATATCAGATATGGAGCCTGTTCCTCATCCTCCTCGCGCAGATCGGTGAACGACGGGTACGGCAAAACATTTTTTTTCTTCTCAGCTTCTTTTTCAGCGTCCTTACGTTTTTGTTTTTTTGATTTTATTTCTTCTTTTAAGTAGTATGTAAATACAGCTCCGAAATCGGGATTTTTTGCGCGATAGAATGTCTCTCCGTAATCGTATTTCTCACGCGAATAATCCGGCATATACATTAATGCGTCCTTAACCGGAAACACGTACGCATCCGTCTTTACAAGATCCTCCGATAGTTTACGCAGCGGAGTATAATCATCTAAAATATATATACCCCGCCCGAATGTCCCAATCGCAAGGTCGTTTTCGCGCTTCTGAATTTCCAAATCCCGTACAGCGATTGTTGGAAATTCACCTTTAAGCTGGATCCATTTCTTACCGCCGTCCACGGTAAAATACAAACCAAATTCCGTTCCACAGAAAAGCAGGTTTGGATTGACAAAGTCCTCCGTGATCGTGTATACGACGCCGTTATCCGGAAGATTTCCGCGAATGGAAGTCCACGACTTTCCTTTATCCATACTCTTCAATAAGTAAGGCTTGAAATCCGCGTTCTTGTGATTATCAAACGAAGCATACACAACGTTTTCATAATGCTGAGAAGCGAAAAGATCGCTCACGTAGGTCATTTCAGGCACTCCGGGAAATTTGTCAAGCTTCCGCCAAGTCTGCACGTCTTCCGTCACCTGAATCAAACCGTCATCTGTTCCGATGAAAATCAAATTTTCTTTCAATGGTGATTCCGTGAGCGAAACGATATTCCCAAATAGCGACGTAGATGCATTTTTAGCAACTGCATCCGGGCCCCATACTTTACCCATGACCGAAAGTTTATTACGGTCGATCTGGCGGGTAAGATCGGGACTAACCGCTTTCCATGACTGGCCTCGATCGTCGCTTCGAAAAACGCGATTCGCCGCAAAATATAAACGCGTATTCGAATGAGGACTGATCAAAAGCGGTGTATCCCAGTTCCATCTATGTTCCTCCCCTTTTTCCGGCTGAGGCTGGATGAACAACACTTCGCCGCTCTTTCGATCCATACGCACAAGCCCGCCATACTGCCATTCGCCGTACACGATATTGGGGTCTTTGGGATCCACTTGGGCTTTATATCCGTCCCCGCCAACAACTAAAAACCAGTCTTCGTTCGTTATGCCGCCGTTATTGGTCGTTCGTGTCGGGCTTCCCCATGTGCTGTTATCCTGCGTACCGCCGTAAACGTAGTAAAAAGGTTCAGAGTTGTCCACCGTAATACGATAAAACTGCGTGATAGGTAAATTGGGGGAAAAGCGAAAAGTTTTTCCGAGATCATAGGATTCGTACAATCCTCCATCGCCGCCAATCAGCAAATGATCGGTATTGTCCGGATCGATCCAGATGGCGTGGTCATCCACATGACGATGCTCATTACCAAGATTTCGCCACGTCTTTCCGCCGTCATCCGTTAATTTTAAATACGTATCCATGCTATACACGCGGTCGACGTCTTTAGGGTCACAGATTATTTCCTGATAATACTGCGCACTGGTAGAAATATATTCGTATCGTTTTTCCCATGATGCGCCGCGGTCGGAGGAACGGAAAAAACCCCCGGAATTATCTGACGTTTCAATCAGAGCAAACACTACATCCGGATTGACCGGAGAAATCGCTAATCCGATTCGGCCGACATCTCCGGACGGAAGTCCCTCGGATAATTTCGCCCACGTCTTTCCTCCGTCGGTTGATTTATAAATAGCCGACTCCGGGCCGCCGTTGATCAGCGTCCAGACATGGCGCCGTCTCTGGTAAGCCGAAACGTAAAGAACATCCGGATCGCGTGGATCCAGTGCAATATCTGAGACGCCTGTATTTTCACTTATTTTAAGCGACAGATCCCAGGTTTCCCCGCCATTTGTTGATTTATATAATCCTCTGTCCCCGCCAGGGCCCCACAACGGGCCTTGTGCGGCAACATATACCACATTTGAATTTCGAGGATCGATGACAATCTTCCCGATATGTTCTGATTTTTTCAACCCCATATTCTTCCAATTTTTTCCACCGTCCAATGACTTGTAAACGCCGTCGCCGTACGATACGCTTCGCTGGCTATTATTCTCACCGCTTCCAACCCAAACCACATTTGCATTATTTGGATCTAAAGTGACACAGCCAATCGAATAAGAAGTTTGTGAATCAAAAACCGGTGAAAATGTAATGCCGCCATTCATCGTTTTCCAAACGCCACCGGATGCCGCGGCAACAAAAAAATTACTGTGATCCTTCGGATTGACAGCCAAATCGATAATACGGCCTGAAGTAATCCCAGGCCCGATTAATCGCAATTTTAATCCAGAAAATGTTTTGGACTGAAAATAATCAGTAGTGTCTTTTTGTGGTTGTTGTGCCGGAAGATGAAAACTGAACATCAACATACCTATCCATACTGCGAAGTGCATTTTTTTCATGATAACTCCTGTTTTATTAACTCATACGGTGAGCATGATTATAACGAATTTTAATACAAATCATTTTGTTTCTAATTTTTTTCGATCCGGACGCGTGCGTCGACGGCGATGATATTTTTGCCGCGGCCTAGAAGAGGGTTGATATCCAATTCCTGTATTTCCGGCGCAAGCATCAGCAGTCCCGATAAACGAACGATTATTTCTGCAAATACGTTTTCATCTATACCTTCCTGGCCGCGAATTCCCTTAATTAGATTATATCCGGCTAACCCGCGAATCATGTCCAGCGCTTCATTGTGCGTCAAAGGTAGAAGGCCATTGGATACATCTTTTAGTGCTTCAACAAAAATTCCACCCAGGCCGCATAAAATAACGTGGCCAAAACCCGGTTCATATTTAGCGCCAATAAATAATTCAATTCCGCTCAACATCGGTTGTATTAATACTCCTGAAACATCCTTTATTTTCATCAAACGGTCAAATGCTGATAATAGTTTTTCATCGGTTCTGATATTGAGTACTACGCCGCCAATGTCGGTTTTGTGAATCGGACCTACGGCTTTCATTACTATCGGATATTTGAGATCATGGGCGGCCTTCAGCGCGTCTGCAGAATTATTGACTGTTATTTCTTTTACACTCGGAATTCCGGCTGCATCGAATAAGATTGTTACGTCATCAGGCTTTAAATAACCATTTGCAACATCGCGCAGGAGCCGTCGAATGGTACCTTCGTCAATTTGGGTCACACTTTTTTCAGGTGTGATGGGTCGTCTTGCATGGCTCACTTTACTCAAAGCCTGGGCAAGCAGAACTTCATCCGGAAAGCTAACCTCGCCTTTGGAAAGAAAAAACTCCACTTCATTTTTTGCCGTCAACGTGGATGGTAAAACGCTAAAAATAGGCTTTTGACAGGATTTCTTCCTTTGATGAATAACCTCGTATGCGTCAAATACTTCGACCAGGCCTGGGGTTCCAAAAATGACCACCATAGCATCTATTGCCTCAAAATGATTCTCCACATAATCGATGATATACCCTAATTGCTCCGCCGTGCCCGTTGCCAAAAAATCGATGGGGTTGTTAACGGATGATCCTGGAAAAAGTTTCTGTAAAAGTTCCGACGCGTGATGTCCTTCAATTTTAGGAACTGACATCCCGCCTTTCGATAAAGCGTCTGTTATCATGACCGCAGGACCTCCTGCATGTGTAATAACGGCAATATTTTTACCGTGGAAAACAGGATGCATAAAGACGCACGCCACATTGATCAGGTCCTCACGGCCAAAACACCGGACAATCCCTGCCTTTCGGAAAAGCGCATCTACCGCCGTATCCGAACTTGCCAGTGCGCCCGTATGCGAAGATGCGGCGCGGCTTCCCGCCTCGGAACTGCCCGCTTTAATCGCGGCAATTCTGCAGCCTTTTTGAATCAATGAGAGCGCATGCTTGAGAAGCATCTGCGGTTTTTCAATTTTTTCTATGTAAAGTAATTTGACCCTTGAACTTGTTTCGGGATCAAACGACTCGTCAAGATATTTTAGAATTTCCTCGACGCCGATTTGCGCGCTGTTTCCAACTGAAAAAATATTTGAAAAAGTCAGTCCCTTTGGAATCCCTGCCTCCAAAATAAAAACGGCTGTTGCCCCGGAACCGGATATGAGGTCGGAGCCTTTCGCGTTAAGTTTGGGGATTGGCTGTGTGAAAACACCGTGGTAATGCGGGGTTAGAACGCCGATCGAATTGGGACCTATCATTACGCCGCCAACGTTTTCAACGATCCGCACAACTTCGTCCTCCAACTGCTTACCTTCGTGCCCAACTTCGCTAAATCCTGCCGACAAGACAATGAATGCACGGGTGTTTTTTTTTAGGGTCAATATCTTTACGGCCTCAGGGACAAACTTAGCAGCAATGGCAATGATCGCCAAATCTACGTCCGGTAAATCACGAATATCTGTATGACAAGAAATACCTTGTATAGATTTCTCTTTCGGATTGGTCACATAAAGTTTGCCTGAGAACCTACCGTCGATAAGATTTTTTAAAACTTTCCCACCCGGTTTATGAATATCATTTGACCCTCCGACCACGACAATACTTTTTGGATGTAGAAGCTGCAGATTCATGATGAAACAGGACTGGTTTTTATATTGGGATGCAAAAGAAGCACTGTGCGATACGCGGTGTATGAAAAGAACGGAGCGGCAAAAACGTCCACACTGTAATGGACATGCTGAACCAGAAGGCAAAAAGCCAACACACAC
Organism: bacterium; assembly: GCA_008933615.1. Classification (NCBI taxonomy): domain Bacteria; species bacterium. The sequence continues at coordinate 35,740 of WBUR01000036.1, forward strand.
GTCCCCAACAACAAAACAATTTTAAGAGGCCGCTGTGGCACGCACAAGAACAAAATGAACATAGTTGCAGTGTGTCCGGAGAAAAAAAGATCGCGCGTAAGTAATTTACCCGTTCCGATTATTTCCACTAACGGATCCTGTAAAGGAATCATGGCCTGCGGCGCCTCAAGAGGAATCAGATACATCGCAGCCGTTCGAAATACTACCATGAGCGTATACGCCTGCATACCTATCACGAGCCATTCAGGAACAATGACTACAGCCACAATTGCAGTTATCAAACCAAGATAAATCAGTGCAAATGTCAACCACGTTACATCCACCGGCGTCAGCATGGCAAGCAACGGGTCATTGAGAACCGCACCCTGGCGCAATTCCACCCAATTTACAAATTGAGAAAATAAAGACAAAACCGTTAGCAGACAGATCAAGGAAACGGCCAGTTCGATTCGGAACAGCTGTCGCGGCCACACCCTGGCCCAATTTGCTGAAAATTGTTTAAACATATTAGTTTGATTTTGTGATGAACAGCAGATAAATAAAGCGGGCTTACACTTTTTATCGGGATTTCAAAAGAAAATAAACCAATGCGGCTACATTGGTTTGCATACCTATAAAACCGATCACGGCATAACGATCATATTTACGCGTTTTTGCCAGGTGACGTTTCTGGGCATCAGTGTCACCCAATCTCCTTGCGATCTTGGCCTTTTCAAAAGTATCGTCGCCTTTTTTCTTGTAATAAGCTGCGCTTGCGCCAAACACGACGCCTAAGGCGTTGCTGATCCATATGGCGCTTTTGTATTTATGCGGACCCCGTTCCTGCCATTCAAGGTTAACAAATTGATTCTGGTTATTGCTCCGGTTCTTTAAGTTTGGGTTTAATGATATGAACAAATAATTATTATTGATAGTCGAATCCGATACGGTTGCCAAAAAATCTTCATATCCCGGTTTCTTGAAATGCAGTGTGCGCTCTTTGTACTCCCGCAGCCGGAGATAAAACGGAGTGACGCCCAGTAGTTCTGAATCATAAGATACCGAAGCGCCGTTCGGAACGGAATTAATTTCGGCAAGCATATCAAAATATACTACTACTTTTTCATTTTCCCCAGGACGAATGGTAATCGTTTTGGTAAAATCAAGCGCCTGAAATGACGTTCGGTCCGGATTTTGAACAACAACAACATGCGTTCCGGCCTGCAGCGCTATCTTATCAGATCTTGTATAACTCGAATCATCAATCATTATTGTTTCAAAATGAACATGTGATGACAGCGTCAGATAGCCGTATTCCCCCTGTGCCACAACAGATACACAATTACCCAAGGCTAAAATTAAAAGTATTATATAGGATTTTCTGGTCATCGTAAATTATTTTGAAGTTCTAAAAGCATAGACGTTTTTGGCTTCAGAGGCAACTACCAGATATTCTCCATACAAAGCCATATTGGATTTAATTCTGCCTGCAGTCTTAAAACTCCAATTCGATTTGCCCGTTTCCAGGTCAATCGCATAAAGATATGAATCTTGCGATCCAACATACACAAAATTCTTTGTAATCACGGGCGCTGAACTAATGGCAGATTGAGTTTGGAATTTCCAGGCAAGTTCTCCGTCTTTCTTAGTAAATGCGTACACAAACCCGTCCGTTGCGCCTACAATAACCTTATCTTTGTTGACGGCCGCTGATGAAAAAAATTTCCCGGGCGCTGCCGTTCCGATCTTGTACTTCCATCGCAGCGTACCTTCTTTTAAATTGATTGCATAGAATGTGCTGTCTGTTGACCCGATGTAAACATTCTGATCATCCAGTACTGGCGCGGCGTAAATAGCGCTCCCGGTCTTAAATGTCCAGTTAACGCGTCCGTTAAAGCGATTGAGGGCATATATCGTACCGTCATCGCAACCAAAAAAAACGGCGGTTCCTGAAACCGACGGCGACGACCTTACCGGCTTCGGCGTTTCGTAGATCCATAGCGTTGCGCCGTCTTTAAAATTTAATGAATAAAATTTATTGTATTGGTCGGCCAAATAAATATAGTCTTCAACTATCAGTGGATTAGTCTCAATACCAGGCATCGGTTTGATAAAATTATAATCATTGTCATACACGTTATAACTGACCAGCGCTTCCTTTCCGCTCGCTAACGCAATAATGGCTGTTTGATGACGAACCGATAATCCGTTGGTGGCGGCATATAAAAATTTAAGGCTCCCTATCGTGCCGCCCTTCTGAATATCAAACGCATAAATACGTCCGTCGAGCGTTCCGGTATAAACAACTTGGTCGGAGGCAACGACAACTTCGTTCGGAGCAGAAGAAATTTTTGTCTCCCATACCTTTTCCAGCGGCGGATTCATTTCTGTTGACCGGTAGTTATTACGGGATGAGGAGCCACCGGAATTTTCCCAGTTTTCAATACCTGTTTTTTTAAAATAACTTGAAATTCGAATATTTCCTGAAATACCGCAAGAGTATAATAACGCTGCAAAGGCGGCCGTTAAAACAGACAAAATAATTCTATTTACGCTCATTCGCTGTTTCCTAATAATCATATCCAAACCAAATCTGCCAAAATATCCCACGGGACCATCTGGGATTCTTTAAAATTTCTCCTGTTTCAAAATCGCGGCCACCAAATTGTTCGTTGTTGCGGGTTTCATTAAAATTAGTCACGATCGGGCGGCTTCGGTTACCCGGCAACTTTTGACCAAAAATACGGTAGCCGCGAAGGTCGAACATCTTGCCGTAATCGAATCGCAAAACTAACACGCCGAAAAAATTGATACGGAAACCCGTTCCCAAACTTCCTATAATACCGTCAAATTTCTGATTCCCAAGGATCACGCGTCCATCGTTGAACTGACTTCCCCAGGCATTTCCCATGTCCATAAAAAGCGCGCCTCGGATCGAGCGGAATCCGAATCCGCCAAAAGGTAAACGCAAATTAAGATCATCGACAAAAGGAAAGCGCAACTCGTTATTGACCACGAAAAACCTAGTTCCTGGTAGACTCCATCGCGGATATCCGCGCAAATCCCAGCTGCCGCCTAAAAGATAATTTTGCGGATTCTTACCCTGATTCCACTGCACCATAGCTCTCGATGCAAATGCGGAACGATTGGTAATTCTTGCATAATTACGGACATCAAAGATCACGGTGGAGTAGTTTTGTTGCGATCGTTTGACATCCGTAGTATAACCGACGCTGAGGCTTACGGCATTGCCATCCAGTGGTCCGGTGGGCCCCCACAATGTATTGTCAAACACATAACCGGCGGTATTGCTTACTAAAACTCCGTCAATCGGCAGTAAGGTGCCAAAGGTTGCATCCCGTTTAAAACGGCTGATATTCAAACTCGTTTCAATTCGCTCGAACTTGGACAAAGGGTATAATAATTGAAAAAAACCGCCGTAACGATTTTCATCAACAGGCGAGATACCGCCAAAATCGTCAATTTCAAAAAATTCGCCTTTAAAACGAAATAAACCATAGGCGAAATTGGCGCGTTGGTTTAAGTTAATCTTGGTGACCACAAAATTCCAGTCATATAAAATCTGTTCCGTCGAGCGGGCATTATTGTATACGACAAAATAATATTGATCGTTACCCAACATGTCCGTAACGCCGATTTGCGCGCCGCCACCGCTTCCATAGATCGGATCGGCCTGAAATGCGCCTTGGACGAAATCAAGTCCGTATCTTTTCTGATACGGTTTTGTATTAGCCTGTGTTACAGCCTTGGTGGGCGTAATCCATGAAGACCTAACGACTACGCTTTTTATGCGCTCGCCCGGCTGAAGGGCCTGCGCTTTTGTATAGGCATCCGGCAGTGTTCTAATTTTAAAACTAAACTCTTCAAATGCGGTGAAAATTAAATCGCCGGAGTTCGTCCATACCGGATCGAACACAGCGGATGTAATGGCCGTTAATGGACGAGGTGAATATTTATCCTCTAACGTTTCCGGAGACTTTTTTAAGTCCGAAACAAAATCCGATTCTCCAATTCTGAAGGGCAATATCCAAACGTTGGTCGGTGTACCGCGCCTGTTGGATGTAAATGCGATCATATCGCCTGCCGGAGACCAAGAAGGCGAATCATCGATATAATTACCGGAGGTCAAATAGTGTGTTTGCCTTTTAGTTCGGTCATACAAAAATAAATTGTACGCGCCCGCCTCTCCGTAATGCGTGCGGTCCGAACTGTAAACAATATATTTTCCATCAGGGCTCCATGCCGGATTCCGGTCATCGTAAAAATCGTTATTCAACTGTTCGATCATTCCGTCATTTTCATCACCCGTAACCCGAATAATATACAGATCATCGTTGCCCGATACGCTCAGGCCGGAGAAAACAATCGATTTTCCGTCAGGGGACCAACTAGGTGAGGCGAGTCCGATCAGGTTTTTGTACATGTATTTATGGGTGATTTTCTTCGTATCGATGTCATAAATGTACAAAACATCACTTTCACCGCTCTTGGACACAAAAGCAAGTTCACCTTTCTTATTCACATCGATTTTGCTTTTAAAAAAATGAAACGCTTCAAAAGCGGAGCTCCGTTCTCCTTTGATGACAATTTCAGATTTATTGGTTTTAAGTTCTTGTTTATAAATATTGGTGTACCCGTTGCGATTCGCAAGATAAAACAGGTATTCTTTATCATCTTTAAAAAAGTAAGCCGGTTTTGAATTAAAACCTTCGCGGGTATTCACCTTAGAAATTGCACTGGGAACGTCGTTGTTGGCAACAGTCGGATAATATTTTTTTCTAAGCCAATAAATCCATTCCCGGTTTAATTCTTCGTATTTTTTCCCGAGCGTCAGCTCCACTGTTTTCTCAAATTGGTCGTACTTCCAGCAGTTCTCTATCAACAACAGAACTTTTTCGTCTCCGTATCTTTCTTTAACAAAGTGCAGAAGGTTTTCACCCAACTTGTACATATAATAAGTTCCCTCTACCCGATAAAAATATTGGAGAGGAACTACCGTATTATTGATTGTTGCGTCCCGCATAACCATTTCAGCCTGAAAATCCGGCTCACCCGACCAAAATTCAGCAAGGCCTTCGGTAAACCACAACGGCAGTCCGGGATGATTAAATTTCCTATGCTGGCTTAATATGCGATTAACTTTCGATGTCATCATGACGTGAACAAGTTCATGCCTGATCACCCGACGGAAATTAGTTGTCGAGCCGTCGCTGGGCAGAACAACACGTCCTTTGAAAAATTCAAAAAAACCTCCTACACCTTCCGGCAATTCATACGGCGTCGTATTCGTTTGCTGGAAATAGAGATGCGAACTGAAAATAATCATCGGCACTCTTTTGATCAGCGAATGATTCAAGCGCGTCTCAAGTTCAAGGTATTGTTCTTCTGCAAGTCCCGCGGCGCGTTCCGCAAGCTCTTGCATCTCCGGATAATAATATATTTCAAAATGTTTTGTTTCCAGAATTTTCCATTTAAAGTCAGTATAATGCACTTTGTTTGTTCCAAAAAAATTCTGATGATACTGAGCGGCCGCTTTTTGTGTGCACAGTACGAAACAAAACGTCATCAAGAATTCTATGTACCTCAGTTTGCGCATGATTTATATAATGGAATTATTAATCTAAACGGGAGAGAATTCGTTCGTGAATATATTGCGAGGCCCTTGCAGTACGCGTGCCGTACCAGCAAAAATAAGTCCCGTCGGCCAAAAATATACGTTCGCTCTTAACGGCGGAAACAGATAAGTGCAAGAATTCTAACTTATGTTTTTCCATAAAATGATACGGTTCATCGGGGAGAATGATCACGTCGGGATTTGCCGCTTCAATGTCTTCCGCTTTAACATTAAAATATCGTTGCGGATGATTCCGATACACGTTTTCCAAATGATGTATATCCATAACATGGTGAATAAATGTATCGTGATTGATGGACATCCAGGGATTCCGCCAGATTAAATACAGAGTTTTAAGTTTTGCCCGACGATGTGATCGTATTTTTTTTACGGAATTTCTTATTTCATCAGCAAATTCAGCGGCTTTGGTTTCTACGCCAAAAACCTGCCCGAGTTCCAGTAATAATTGTTCTGCATCGCTGACAGTTTTAGGGTAGGTTATCCATGTTTTATACCGCAGACTCAGATAATCGATATGCTCCGGTTTGTTTTCTTCCCTATTCAGAATGATCAAATCCGGATCAATTTTCTTAATCTCCTCGAAATCTGGATTTTTTTGGCCTCCAACCTTTCGCTTTCCCTTCACGGACTCTGCCGGATGAACACAATATTTTGATATGCCAGCGACAGCATCGCCGACACCCAGATCAAACAAAGTTTCCGTGATGCTAGGAATGAGCGACACGACACGTTTCGGCGTTTCAAAAAAATTTATTTTCTTATCGGTCGAATCGGTGATTGCTATCATCAAAAAATCCTGGCTCGATACGTTTACAACTTTTTTAAGATACACGTTATGGAAAATTGAATCAACACTATTCTGCTATTCATGCGTAAATTGTTTTTGCACTTCCAGAATATCAGGCAATACCGCTTTAAATGCTTTTACCAGATCAGGATCAAAATGTGTTCCGATTCGTTTATTTATTTCCTTCAATGTATCGTCCAGCGTCCAAGGTTCTTTATATGGCCTTCGCGACATCAGCGCGTCAAAAACATCGCTCAAAGCGCAAATG
>WBUR01000037.1 GCA_008933615.1 bacterium
CGTTAAAAGATATCGGTGTCTGTATGATAGGGCAGACCGCCGAGATAGCGCCTGCAGACAAAAAATTGTATGCATTGAGAGATGTCACCGGAACGGTCGAATCCATACCATTAATTTCTGCCAGCATTATGAGCAAAAAATTGGCGGAAGGAATTGACGCTTTGGTACTGGACGTAAAAGTGGGCAACGGCGCTTTTATGAAATCTTTTGAGCGTGCTGCCGAGCTTGCAAAAAATCTTATATCGATAGGGGAAAACTCCGGTAAGTCGGTAATAGCATTATTAACGAATATGGACGAACCTCTCGGCAAAGCGGTTGGTAATTGGATTGAAATGCGGGAATCGATCGAAACGCTGCGGGGCAATGGACCGGACGACCTTGTTGAATTGACAGCTGCGTTTTCGGCTTATATGCTGATCTTGGCAAAGCCGGAGTTAACTTACGAAGAGGCATACATTAGATCTAAAGCGAATTTAAGGAATGGGCGCGCTTACGAAAAATTTTTACAAATAGTTCAGCGCCATGGAGGCGATACAAATATACTTACTGATCTTGATGGGTATCCCAAAACAAAACACGCCATCCCCATCACAGCAAAAAGTGAAGGTTTTGTCCTGTCGATTAACTCCCTCGAGATCGGGATGGCGGGAGTTCTTATTGGAGCAGGGCGCCAGAAGAAAGAAGACAATATTGATTATTCTTCCGGCATCATGATTCATAAGAAAGTGGGTGACAGGGTTAAAAAGGGAGAAGCTCTGGCGACAGTGTATGTCAGCCTTGACGAACAACTCGAACCTGCATGTCATAAAATTGAGCAAGCTTATGAGATTGGATTCAATGCACCCGATAAAAAACCGTTGATTTTAGCGGTTATGGACAAGGACGGCTTCCGTGAAATGGACTAGCAATATTGTGCTTGATGTGAAACAAAACCATAAACCATCACGTAACATAGAATGTCAACTATGACAAAACGTTCCAGGAAGCCGGGAAATACGAAAAAGAAAACCGGCAAACGTTCTTTGAAAAAACGTGTGGTGAAAGCGGTTGGGAACCCTCTGGCTGCCGAAACACTTATGGATAGTCCAGAGAGAGTGCTGCTTGAAAAAAGAGAGAAGCAAAAAAAAGAAGATTTTGCGACCATATCCAGAGCGATAAATGGCGATCAAAAAGCGTATAAAGATCTCATGAGCCGTTACCAGTCGCAAATTTTCAGTTTGATGTACCGCATGGTCCGCTCTACGGCTGAGGCGGAGGATCTGGTGCAGGAAGCGTTTATGAAGGCTTTTACATCGATTCGAAACTTCAATTATGAATACGCATTTAGTACTTGGCTATATAAGATTGCAACAAACAACTGCATCGATCACTTAAGGAAAAAAAAATTGCAAACATTTTCGATTGATGCGCCGATTGCCTATAAGGACTCTTCGTATACTATGGAGATCCCGGATTTGACGTATTATCCTGAAAAAGAAATGATGCGCAAAGAAAGGAATTCGATTATCAAAGTGGCCATTGACGAATTGCCGGAAAAATACAAAACGGTTATTTTTCTTCGCCACTCGGAAGAGCTTTCATATGAAGAGATTGCAGTTATGTTAAAGATTCCGATTGGTACGGTAAAGGCAAGAATTTTCAGGGCGCGTGAAATGCTGAATAAATTTCTAAAAGGAAAAATTGACAAAGGATCGTGATGAAGTTGAAAATTGAAAATAAAATAGTGTTTGTTATAGGCCTTTACTTTATCGGATTCCTCTCGCTCTCCGCGCAGTCGCGTGTACAGGAAATAAATCGAGAAGATGAAAAAGAGTTAAAAGTGAAGCTAGAATACGCCGCAGGAAAAATTTCGCTCGGAAAAATTTTTAATGATAAATTATGCCGTATTGCGGTAGAAGAAACTAATAATGAGATAACGCCTAACGTTCGGTACGATAAGGACGGAACAACCGGGTATCTTGTTGTCGACATGAATGAAAATGAATCCGTCGGCGTTTTTGATTTCGGCAATCAAAAGCTGGAGATGGAGTTTACGGACAAAATCCCGGTGTCTTTCAAATTGGAGATGGGAGCGTGCGAAGGAAAATTTGATTTTACCAATTTAAGAGTCAAGGATTTAACGCTGTCCATGGGAGCCAGTTCAGCGGACATATTATTTAATTCAAAGAATAAAGATCGAATTAATAAACTTAAGATAGAGGCAGGAGTATCAAAACTGAACATGATTGGGCTTGCCAATGCCAATTTTGAGAAGATGGAGTTTGAAGGCGGCGTCGGATCGTATACTTTAGATTTTTCAGGCAATTTGAGCCAAAATTCCACCTGCAATATATCCTTGGGGCTTGGCCGATTGACCATCCGCGTTCCTAAAAATTTGAACGTAAAAATTCGAACGGAAGATTCTTTTCTAGCGTCGATAAAAATCAGCGAAGAGTATTTTGTCAAAAAATTCGGCGGAACTTATTATTCAATCAATTACGATGATTCCGCTCCCGCACTTAATCTATTCATTGAAACAGGACTGGGCAATCTGAAAGTTCAAGCCATCGAATAAGTTTACTTCAGGCGCACCTTTGATGACATTTTTATCTCCAAATAAATTCCACGAAGGAATGTATCTATTTATTTTCCTGTTTTTTGCTGTACTACCTGCCGTTTACTCTCAGACCAGTTCAAATCTACTCAATCTTGCAAAAAATTATGAAGAGGACGGGCTTTATGAAAAGGCCGTTCCGATCTATGAAGAATTATACAAGAAAGACCTGACAAATATTGTCGTTTTAGACCGACTGAAGAATGTTTACCGAGTTCTGAGCAAACACGACGGTTTATTGCTGGTTCTCACAAATCAACTTAAGAAGGACTCAGCAAATATTGCCTTGTTATGTGAATTGGCCGACGCCCTGTATAAATCAAAAAATATTCCCATAGCGCAAAACATAGTTCAAAAGATCATTGCACTTGATCCTGGTTCTGAGGGTACGTATCGCCTTGTCATCACGGTTCTCATGGGTAATCGCAGGTTTGATGAGGTGGAACAAACCTACCGGACAGCGCGAAAGAACCTGGCAAACGATAAATTATTTATTTTAGAGATGGCAAGCCTTCTCGTGTACAAAAACGAGTATTATTTAGCAGCAAAAGAATTTCTTAGATATTATAACCTGAATCCAGGCAGTCAGGACTATGTCAAAACTCAGATTCTCCAATTTCCAAATAATTCAAATGATAATCAGTTGGTGATAAAAGCAATCCGGGAGAATCTGGAATTCAATAAAGAAGATTATGCGCTGAATAAATTTCTAATCGACGTTTTAATAAAAAACCAGAATTATGAGTCTGCGTTTGAACAAAGTAAATTAGTGGATACAAAACGCGGTAAGAATGGCGCCGAGATATTAAGTTTTGCAAACATGATGTTTGACAATAGACAGTTCGGCATCTCTCAGGAAGCTTATGCCTATTTTTTGACATTGTATCCCAATGCGCCGCAGGCGGAAATGGGTATTGCCAAATGTTTTGAAAGTATGGGTTCAAATGATGTCCTTATTGTGGCCCAGTCGGACACCGCTTCATTCAAGCAGAAAATAAAAGAAAATATTTCAGCCGATAGGGCCATTCAAACCTACCAAATGCTGATTGCTAAGTATCCAAATTCGGAGTGGAGCGCAGAAGCGTATTTTCATATCGGCGAAATTAAGTTACGAAAGTTTTTCGATGTGCAGGAAGCATTTGTGAATTTCTCAAAAGCCGTTGATTCTAAGAATCCATTTCGAATTGAATCGATGTTTCGTTTAGGCGAATGTTATCTTACAGAAGGGAGGTTGGACAGATCCTTGACTCAGTATACGATGATAAACGCAGAAACCAGGGATGCCGCCACTCGTGACAGAGCGCTTTTCCATGAAGCGGAAATATACTTTTTCATGGAAAAATTCGATTCTTGTCTTAGCCGGATGAAGTCGCTCAGCCGGAGTCAAAACGGGTTATATGTTAATGATGCGCTATCGTACGTGCTTCTCATTCAGGAAAATCAAAAGGAAACCCATTTATTAACAATGTTTGCGAGAGCGAGTCTGTATTTTGTTCAGAAGAAATACTCGGAAGCCCTCGCATTGCTGAGTGAAATCATACATGTGTCTCCAAACGCCGCCATCGTGGATGATGCGTTACTGAAAACCGCAGCTATTTATTCTATGAGCGGGAGATACGCTGAGGCCATCTCGGTATATAGAAATATTGTGGATAATTTAAAAAACAGTACATTGGGAGACCTGGCGCTAAAAAAAATCGGTGAGACCTTTGAAGAGAAATTAGAGACTCCTGCTGAAGCTATTAAGGCGTACAGAGAACTCCTTTCTCGTTATCCAAAGAGCATTTATGTAAATCAAGTGAGAAAACGCATGAGGGAACTGGAACAAACCGCCAAAAAATCTTCGTGATTAATCACTCCAATACGGATACGTATCTATTGCGTCATTATCTGTAATATTTTTTAAGGTCTGTCCATTCTTTTTCATTGTGAAAATCTCCATATTGCCTGTTCGATTTGTAACGAAGGCAATGGTATTGCCGTCTGGAGAAAATACAGGGTATCCGTTAAAATGAAGCGAGTCGGTTGGCATCAGGTCAGCTATTGTTTTTGTGGCAATCGTAAGAATGGAGATATGGTTATTTCTGCTAAAAACGATTTGCGCGCCATCCGGTGAAAAGGCTGGAAACAAGTTGTCGCCAATTCCATCCGTAAGATTTTGGACCGCTCCGCCTAAACCGGTCATTAAAAAGATGTCTGAATTACCGCCGTTGATATTACGGGTAAAAGTAAGCTTAGAGTCATCGTAAGAAAACGCGGGTGAGTAATTTACCGTATCGCCGCTATTGTAAGTCAACCGCGTGAGTCCCGTCCCGGATGAATTCATAACATAAAGATTATGGTTTCTTATAAAAACGGCTTTATCGCCTTTATGAGAGATTTGCAAGACGCTGTATTCTGAGTCATCAGAGGTTACTTTTGTTGAAACATTATTCTGATAAATATATATATTGGGAGTTCCTTCACGGTAGGACAAATATGCAATTTTATTTCCGTTGAGAGAAACGCTGGGGTAAATGTCGTCGGATTTATTGTCTGTTATATTTGTAATGCCTATGCCGGAGCTATTGGTAGCAAAAACTTCAAAATCGCCGGTCCGATTACTTTGAAAAACTAGTTTTCCGCTTAAATTTGATGTTATGACATCATCTCCGGTCGCATCGGAAGTATCGCGACAGGAAAAAAGAAGTCCGATGAATAAAATACAGAAGAGCGTTTTAATCATTTCTTTAAGGATTCATCCAATTTTTCTTTTGCCATAGTAAGCCGCCGTTGAACTTCGTCAGACGGGCTCATCTTCATCGACATATTCAGGTATTTTACAGCGTTTGCATAATCTTTGTTTTTGAAATATCCCCATCCCAATATGTCTGCCGATTCGATGTTCCTTGGTTTCAATTCATCGGCGGCATGAGCCATTTTAATTCCCCATTCAATATCAATATCCTTATCTATAAGCGTCCATGCAACAGTATTATAATTTTTAAACTTGTTGCCTTCCGGCGATTCAAGTATTTGATTGAATAATTCTTTAGCTTTTGTTTGATCTCCGCTCTTCCATAGGCTTGCCGCGTAATTTGCCTTAATGCTATTATCTTTTGAGTCATATTTCAGCAGTTCTCCGTAAAAGAATATGGCCTTTTGAAAATTCTCAACACCGAAAAATAATTCACCAAGATTATGCAGGGTCTTAATATCGGCCGGACGAAACTCAAGAGCCTTTTGGTATTGTTCAATGCATTTGGCGGTTTCTTCTTTTTCATTGTAAAGATATCCTAACATCGTGTGAAGATCAAACGAATGAACCCCTGCGGTTTCAGCCGTTTCGAGCTCACGCAATGCTTCGTCCAGATTGCCTTTTTCATAGGCGTGATATCCTAACGTCTGGTGGGCAAACCCGTTGTTCAAATCAATGACAAGCGCTTTGTTGACAAAAACCATAGACTGCTCCAACATGGCATTTTTCATTTCAGTGTTTTTCGCCGATTTGTGTTTCATTGCAGCCATAAAATAGGCTTCGCCGATGCGCGCCTGAGCGTCAGCAAAAGTCTGATCCAATTCGGCCGCTTTAAGCAACGCACTTAATGCCTTTTCAGGATCGTTTTTTTCTAGCGCGGCAACGCCCAATTTGTATTCATCAATGGCGCGTTTGGGAATACCTGCATATTGATTGTTCGAAAAATATTTCATCCCGGCATAAACCACGCCGGCGATGCATACAACGGTAATGATAATAAACAGTTTGCTTTTCCAGAACGGTGCTCCCGGATTGGGGTTGGACTTTTTTGTTTTATCCGACATTCAATTTCTCCTATTGTTTATACATAATACGAAAAAAAACGAACATTTTTTATTTGGTCTCAAGCCAATTGTCTCCCACGCCAATATCCACCTTTAGTGGAGCCTTTATTTTTACAGCATTTTCCATTTTTTCCTTGACCAAGCTCTTCATAGTGCCGATCTCTTCTTGCATAACCTCAAATACCAATTCATCATGCACCTGCAGGATCATCTTTGATTTTAATTTTTCTTTTCGTATGGCATGGTCAACATGGATCATGGCAATTTTAATTATTTCTGCAGCCGTTCCCTGGATGGGTGTGTTAATAGCGGCTCGCTCGGCGACGTTACGCACCGTAAAGTTCTTGCTCTGCAGATCCGGCAGATAACGGCGTCTGCCAAACAATGTAGTGACAAAACCGGAAGATTTACCCTGGTCCATAATTCTATCGATACACGCTTTTATGGTAGGATACTTTGCAAAGTAATTTTGTATAAAAGTTTTTGCCTCGCTTTGGCTCATACCAATGCGGCTTGCGAGGCCAAACGGCGAAATACCGTACATGATTCCGAAATTAATATCTTTGGCCTTTCTTCGCAAATCCTTTGTCACCTTTTCCTTCGGAATTTCAAAAACAAGAGATGCGGTTGTGGTATGAATATCTTCTCCATCTTTGAATGCCTGAATCAGATTCTCATCACCCGACATATGCGCCATTACCCGTAATTCAATCTGCGAATAGTCTGCTGAAAGCAATACCCAGTTTTTGAGCTGCGGGGTAAATGCCGTCCGAATTTCGCGTCCCATATCGGTTCTGATCGGAATATTCTGAAAATTAGGATTACTGGAAGATAATCGTCCCGTTGATGCGATTGTTTGGCTGAAAGTCGAATGAATACGGCCTGTTTTAGGATTAAGCAAGGGCGGCAGGCCGTCAATGTAAGTTGACTTCAATTTGGTCAATTGCCGATACGCAAGGATCGAATCAATGATGGGAAGGCTTTTATATAATTCAAGTATCCGAACATCGGTCGCATATTGTTTGGTTTTACCCGTACGCTTAGGTTTTTCTATACCGGCCAACTTTTGGATTTGTAGTTTTTCAAATAACACATCGCCGAGCTGTTGGGGAGAATTCAGATTAAAATGGATACCGGCCTCTTTAAAAATAGTCTTCTCCTGTTTTTTAATTTCTTTTGCAAATTCCAATGACATGTCTTTCAGAATTTTCAGGTCAAGCCAAACGCCATGGTATTCCATATCTGCTAAGACAGAGGACAGCGGCATTTCGATATCATGGAAGATTCTGTCCGACTCGGTCTCTTTGAGTTTCTTGACCAAAACATGTTTTAATTGTTCCACGCAATCTGCATCTTCACATGCGTATTCAGCGATTATCTCGTGTGGAATATCCTGCATGTTGGTTTGATTTCGTCCGGAACCTATTAAATCTGAAGTAGGAATTTTTGTGTAGCCGAGGTATTCTTTCGCCAATGCGTCGATATTGACGTCTTTTTCTGAATTGATCAGGTGTGCGGCTATCATTGTGTCAAAATTAATTCCTCGTACCTGTATGCCGCAGTTTTTGAGGACGAGAACATCGTACTTTGAGTTTTGTCCCGACTTCTTGATTTTTTCATTTTCAAGAACCGGTTTCAACTGCGACAGGACGGTTTCACGAGGCAATTCGCCGTTGACAGGGATATAAAAAGCCTCATGTTCTTGGAATGAAAAGGATAGCCCTACCAAATCGTCCTGCATGGGATCAATACCGGTCGTCTCAGTATCGAATGAAAAAGCATCGGTCTTCTCGAGTTGTTTAATGAGATTATTGAGATCTTTTAGTGATGCTACAAGGTGATATCGGTTGTTTCGCTTTTTCTGCGATTGCACCGTCTTTTCGGGATCGGTCAAACTGAGATCTGAAAACAGATCCTCTTCTTTTTTTGTAAATTTTTTAATGAGTGAAGTAAATTCGAGTTGCTTCAGCAGTATGATCAATTGTTCGTAATTCTTCCGGCCTGATTTAAGTTTGTGAAAATCGATCTTAATCGGAACATTCGTATCAATAGTTGCCAATTCTTTTGACAAAAAAGCATTATCTCTGTATTCGATAAGGTTTTCTTTGACTTTTCCTTTGAGCTCATCAATATGTACATACAGATTTTCGATAGTTCCGTATTGGGTGATCAGTTTTGCTGCGGTCTTTTCTCCGATCCCTTTGACGCCGGGAATATTATCCGCCGTATCTCCCATCAGGCCGAGCATGTCGGTGATATTGTGAGGCTCCACTCCAAATTTATCCTTGACGCCGGCGGCTTCGACAATTTCGAGCGCGATGCCTTTTTTTAGCGGGTTATACATGACGATTTTATCATTGATCAGTTGCATAAAATCTTTATCGCCGGTGACCATGTACGCTTTGATGTTCTCTTTGGCGGCTCGTACAGACAGAGTGCCAATAATATCATCAGCCTCGAAGCCCGCCAATTCGACCGCCGGAACACCCAATGCTTCAGATATTTGTTTAACCAGAGGAAGCTGCGGTGCCATATCTTCCGGCATTTTCTCACGTGTTGCTTTGTAGGGAGCGTATTTCTTGTGGCGAAACGTGGGTTCCGGCGTATCAAAAACAACCGCGATATACTCCGGCTTTTCCTCGTCCAGTATTTTGATCAACGCATTTGTAAATCCGAATACTGCGCTCGTATTCTCACCTTTGGAGTTCTTGAGGGGATTGCTTATAAACGCAAAATAGGCGCGATAGGCGAGCGCCATCCCGTCCAACAAAAATAATCTCTCAAACATAATGAATTAATTGTGATGTAAAAATGCGGAAGTAAAATACAATCCAAACGCTTTAAAAACAAGATTTTTTAGGAACCGATCAGAATCGCTCAAAAAAAACAGTGGTATTCCGCCCGAAGATTTGCTATTATTTTATAACGTCCGGCGGGCGTATTAATCGCATGGCATGTTGATGAAAAATATAAAATTGAAGTAAGGAGGAGTACACATGGGTAAATTAATAGTGGCAGTGATGATGGCTTTTACGATCACGTCCAATGTCATACGTGCACAAGTTGCCATCGAATCAATCAAATTCGGAACGGGTGTTGAAAAAAACGATGTCGTTGGCGAAAGCACCTCGTTTTCGGCGGAAACTGATAAAGTTTATTGTTGGCTGAGGATTACCGGAGCCCAGGGAAAAACGGTAATGGTGAAGTGGTATCGGGACAATGTATTTTTGTCGGACGTTGCCCTTGAAATTACTTCTAATAATATGCGAACCTATGCCTATAAAACGATTTTCGGCAATGGAGGAAACTACAAAGTCGAGATCGTCGACGACGGGGGAAATATAATACAAACCGGCGAATTCGTTGTGTCAGGAGGATCCGTTTCGGCTGCGTCGGCAACAGAGGGCGGACTAATTATTGAGGCTCTGAAATTCGGTACAGGTGTTGAAAAAAGTGAGATTGTGGGAGAAGCGACAACATTTTCCGCTTCGACGGACAAAGTGTATTGCTGGGTCAAAGTTACTGGTGGAGACGGGAAGTCGATTACTTTAAAATGGTATTACAATAACACATTCATGAATGATGTATTACTTGAAATTAAATCCAACTCAATGCGCACGTACGCGTATAAAACCATCGCTGGAAATCAAGGCGATTGGAGAGTTGAGATAGTAGGGTCTTCCGGTGCCGTGTTGCAGGCCGCCTCTTTTATTGTGAAATAGATTGATCGAAATCCTAAATAAATAATGCAGAAAGGGAGCCTTCTTTTCTGCATTTTTTTTGTAAGGTTTATTGTTCCGATTATTGATTCTTTAGTTTAGAAAAACTCTCAAGGGTAATGGTATATGAAATTGCATTCGAAGATTCTTTTGGGCTTAATCGTCGGCCTGATCGCCGGTATTATAACGAATCAATATCTGGGATCCGGTGCGCAACCCGGCTTGGAGTTCTTTATTTCCAATATCACCGATCCTATCGGCCAGATATTTTTACGGCTTCTGTTCATGATCGTGGTACCGCTGGTATTTGCATCATTAGCCCTCGGCGTTGCCAATTTGGGCGATATGGGAACTCTCGGAAAGATTGGGATACGTACCCTAATTTATTTTCTCGTTTTAACGGTAATAGCGACATTCATTGGCCTTTTTTTAGTTCAGGTATTTCAGCCTGGCAAAAATTTCGATCCGGCCGTGCAAACCCGCTTAATGGAACTATACGGGGAGGGATCATCCGAGGTGATTGGCCGCAGTAAAGAGATCGAATTTACCATAATGACTTTTGTTAATATGATATTGCCACGTAATATCCTTCGAGCGATCGTAGATATGCAAATGCTGCCGATCATATTGTTATCGCTTCTTTTTGGAATCATGTTGACCAAAATGAAACCGCCTGAGGTGGATTCGATGAAGAGAGGATTAACCGGGCTTAATGAATTTTCTATTCGAATTGTTGATATGACTATGGAAATTGCGCCATTTGCAGTTCCGTGTTTGATATTCGGAGTATCGGCCCGATTTGGCTTAGAAATTTTAAAGCCATTGGGTATGTATGTACTGCTGGTTTTTACTGGGTATTTAATCCATATGGCTGTAGTGTATTCAATTTTATTGCGAACCGTTGCCGGCGTAAATCCTTGGAAATTTTTTAAAGCGATAAAGCCTATTATGATCACGGCATTTTCAACGAGTTCCAGTAACGCGACACTTCCCACAACGATTCGAGTGTCAGAAGAAGACTTGCATATTGCGCCAAAAATTGCCGGCTTCGTATTACCGCTCGGTGCAACCTCCAATATGAACGGGACTTCGCTCTATGAGGGTTTGACCGTTTTATTTATTGCACAAATCTTTGGGGTTGACCTCTCGTTAACCCAGCAGGCGATGGTCGTCGTCATGACTGTCTTAACGGCAATCGGTGCAGCGGGAATTCCAGGGGGTTCATTGCCGCTAATTGTCTTGGTGCTGCAAACGGTGGGCGTGCCGGCCGAAGGTATCGGTATTATACTTGGAGTTGATCGTATTCTTGATATGGGCCGAACAGTTGTTAATGTTACTGGCGACGTGACAGCCGCCGCCTACATCGCAAAGACTCAAGGCGAACCTGCTCGATTTGATTCATGAAGATTTTTTTGACTTTTTGACATATTTAGATTAGATTGAACCATTGAAAGGAATAATTATGGAAAAAAAGAACATAAAGATCATTGTTGGAGTTACTCTGGTTGTTTCCGTTCTGACTTTTTTAAGTGTCAGCGGATTTAATGAAGGCAAGTCGTATTATAAATTTGTTGACGAACTTGTTGCAATGGGGCCGGAAGCCTATAAGAAAAACTTGAAGGTACATGGCAACGTTGTAAGCGGTAGTATTAAGAAGGATGAACATAAACTCGAGTTCTTGCTGACACGCAACGGCGCCACGATTCCAGTGAAATACATCGGGAAAGCGCCCGTTCCGGATACGTTTAAGGATGAATGTGAAGCGGTTATAGACGGCCGTTTCAAAGAAGACGGCACATTTGAAGGTACTCAGATCCAAGCCAAGTGCGCGTCAAAATATGAAGTGGATTATAAAGACCTCAAAGGCTCTTAAGTAAGATAAATAATTGATAAAACGAAAAGATCATTCCGGCTGTGAATGATCTTTTTTTATTTCAACGATCCTATGTTATACAGATCACCATATATTTTTCCGTTTCTTGTCGTTATTCTGCTCATTTTTGCAGGGTTCGTTGTGTATTCTTTTTCTAACGGCAAAAGCAATACATTATTAAAAACCTCCTTGTCTGTAGTGACCAGATCAACGGGAGTCGCCTCGGTATTTTACGAAGACGGCAAGGCGGCTGAATTTGTCGGACATCATTTCAACGGGTTAAAATATCCGAACGCTTTGTATCAGGGTTTTATAGTCATTCATTTTGATGAAATGGATTCTGTATTGACAAAACACAGCGCCGTGGGCAGAACAAATGCAAGAAACAATCCCGGCGATAAGAACGGATTTAAATGGTTACAAAGCCATTTATTTGAAAATTCTCAAACCTCTATTGACACTTCCTATTTTACCATTGATGAGGTTTCAACTCGTTTTACAGTAAGGCAAATTATAGAAGCGAAAAAAGACAGCAGCCACGCCATTTTCGTTACTTATATTTTTGAATTTATTAAACCGCCGGGTGATACGGCCATATTTTCCAATACTAAATTATTGTTTGGCTACGACGGGGACATCGGAAATTCACTCGGCGGATTTAGCGATGACAGCAGCGGGTACTACGAAGACGATTCATCTGCAGTGGTATATGTGTTTGACGATAGTCTGAAATTGTATTCAGGTGTGGGTTTAATCAATAAAAAAACTAATGCCGTTGCGGGGAATTATGCACTTATGCATCAATCTGCAAACCGTGCCGGCTCTAATAAAAAGGATCTTGACACGCTATTATTTAATTTGATGAGCCAGCCCGTATTTGTATCATCTTTACCTAAGACGGATATCAGTGTATTCTGGGCGATTGACTTGGGTACCATACTGCCGATAGATACCACTCGCGATACGATTCAATTTGTTTTGCTCAACGGGTCCGCCAAAAATACGCTTATTCAGGCAGCAAAAGGAAAAAACGCCATCGAAAACAAAGCGGATATTTATTCTATACGGAGAATTCCATCAAGCATCTTTCTTTATTCTAACTATCCAAACCCTTTTAATCCGGAGACAACGATTAAATATGACCTGGATCGGGAAACCGTTGTTTCACTAAAGATTTATAATCTTTTGGGCCAGGAAGTTCGTCATCTATTTCATGGCAAACAAGGCGCAGGACAACAGAAGGTAGTGTGGGACGGCAGGGATGAACGGGGGAATGAGTTGGCGAGCGGAATTTATATTTATCGTCTTGATGCGGGGAAGGTATCGAAAACGAAAAAAATGATTCTGGTTAAATAAGGACATTTGTTCTAAAGTAAATAATCCAACTCGCAAAAGACTTTCTGAATAAATCTAACGCCCGTCACTTGTTGTTGTGCGAGTCCGGCTAAGATTTAATCAATTCCGGATGCGCTTTTATGTATGCACTCCAGCTTTTGACAGATGCCCGCGGTGACTTAACGCGATGGGCATGACAAATGGCAATGCCCAATGCGTCGGACTCATCGAAGGTCATTTCTTTTTTTATATCAAGAATTTTTTTCACCATAAAATGAACTTGTTCTTTTGACGCATTTCCGTTGCCTACCACAGCCATCTTCATTTCTTTAGCAGAATACTCACTGATATGTATATCATGATGCAAAGCGCCGAGCATCGCCGCTCCTCGAGCGTGACCAAGTTTCAGAGACGATTTCACATTCTTGCTAAAAAAAACATCTTCGATCGCGCATTCATTGGGATGATATGATTCAATAATATCTACTATATTGTCGTAAATACGTTCGAGTTTTTGCGACAGGGAATAGTTCTCCGGAAGATTAATAATACCGCTACTGAGATACATTAGCTTATTTTTTTCATATCGCACTACCCCAAAGCCAGTTGTGTTAGTCCCAGGATCAATTCCGATAATGATCATATCATGGCCTGACGTATGTCTGTGAAGTCGGCTGTCCGCTGTTGTCCGTAAAAGCCAAAACCAAAATAAAAGGAGTTAGCTCATTAATATTATAAACAAATTCACTCAGTACCTCATTGCCTTCCTTGAATAAAATATAAAGATCACCATCCTCGATTCTATAGTAGGCATCGTATTCGTGCGTACCCTCCACGTCAATGACTGCAATGTGTATGGTAAAATCGACATTAAATGTGAAAAAGATCTGTCCGGGTCTGGGCGGATCTGTACTTTGCAGGATCCATGATCCCTGAATCAGGGCTTCTTTGTTCTCATCAGCAGATGAAATCAATTGCTCCCTGCAGGAAAAGAAAAGCGGTATGATAATAATGAGGCTACAAATATAATTTATCGCAGAGTGTTTCATTGTGGTTTCTTGTTGTTTTTTGCGATAAGGTAACAAACTTTGGTTAGCTCCCTATAAACATTTAGATATTTCTGGTTAGATTTTTTTAGGGCGTGAAGATGATTTTTTATAACTCTTATGTCGTTACGCTCCGCAGGCCCGGTCAGTGAAGCATCAACACCGTTAAGTGCGACATTCTTTAGCGTTTGAGCTATAATGGGCAGCAGAATATCAACGGATGTTTTCTTTTTCAGACCGATTTGAGCATATATGTTCTGTGAGATGTATAGCAATGCTACCAGAAAATTAGAACAAAAGACTCCGCCCAAATGGTACTGTGTTTTTTGTTCATCAGTAATTTTGAGGCAACGTCCTCCAAGTTTAATAACTATTCTGGTCATAACAGAACTGGCAAAGGAGTCGCCTTCGATTCCAAAGTATATATTCTTGAAATGATTGTCCAATGTATTCTTAGTCCACTTCATTTTTCTTGGAAAGGTCTGCATCGGATGCATCGAAGCAATATGTATTTTGCTACTATCAGCCGCCTTCAGTTTGGCCAGAGACGCCGCCGCCCGCGTTCCCGATGTATGAATTACGATGACTTTTCGATCTTGAAAACAGACTCTTTGTAATTTGGTTACAACAGTCTGAATCTGAGAATCGGGGACAGTGATCAAAATCAAATTACATTCAGTTAGCAAGTTAAAATCAGAACCGGCCGCTGCACATTGAATTTTGGCGGCCAACTTTAGAGCAGTATGAGATGTTCTGCTGACAACGGCGTTAAAATTAAAACCCTTTTGACGTAACAGGAGAGCCAACGGGACTCCTACAGCGCCGACGCCAACCAGGCCAATCTTGAGCGAATGCCGATATTTGGTCACCTTGTTTTTCACTAAACAAGTTACAGGTTGTGTCGAATAAAGGCAAGTATTGAATCATTTGTAAGTGGCGGAAATTAATCTTGCATTTGAGAGCCCATATTTTTTACATTGTCATGTGATAGAACCCCTGAAGGAGCCTCTGAATGAATTTTGATTCCTACATTCCAAGCAATGAAACTGAAAACAATGAATTTCGAAAAGTTGCGGAAGCATATTTCAACAATTATATTATCAATTGGTGCAATCGTAATCATATTGATGCATCTTCTCGTGAACACATGATCCGCGTATTGTCGGATTATTCCGTATTCTTTTTTGACAGTCTGATGCATGATATCGCCGATGCGGAACCGCTTGATAACGATCTAAAAAATTAAAATGTCCGCTTATTTTCATAAACGTCATTTTACACCTGAAGAAGCTAAAGAGTTATTACAGACGGTCCGGCCTCAATGTGAACGTTTGTTGAAATTGAAATCAACGCTGGATGAGTTGAATTACAATCTATATAAACATGAATATTTCGGAGGTCTTGGACCTAACGGGTCGAAGTTTCATCCTCCGGAATTGGAAGAGTTGGTACAGATCATGCGTTTCTTTGAAAAAGAGGGAGTCGTAGTAAAAAGTTTGCAGGACGGCCTGATCGATTTCCCAAGTTTGCGTCCAAATGGCGAAGAAGTCTACCTGTGCTGGAAAGCCGGCGAAGATGATATAGCATTTTGGCACACTATGGACGGCGGTTTTAGCGGCAGAAGATCCATGATCGAATGGTGATCTTATAATTTAATTTCCATCCTTTTATTAGTTCAAAAACTCAGCTCTTCTGATTCATTTCGTGATTTTCTAAATGGTGCATTGTGAATGAGTATTTGTTGTTATATGGCTTTCATTTGAAGTGCGACGGGGTTGTTTTTTAGGAACGAACGTATGGCCGGACTTGTTCTTGAAGGCGTTGTCGGAAGCGGAAAAACATCGGTTATTCGTTATTTAAGAAAATATTTTATTGAAAAAGATTGTTCGACGCTCATTCTCACCGAACATGATACGGAAAGACCAATGGAACCTTTTCGTTTATCTAATCCGCTGGAAAGCATTTCTCATTTAAATCGCTTGCTCAGCATTATAGAAACTATCCATGAGACACCAAAACCAATTCATGCAGACCCACTACATGAAATGTATTTTGTTTTCGAGAGATTTCACCTGAGCCATTGCCTTGATATTGCGGGATTAGAAAATTTTCATCTTTACAGCGATATCGACAGCCGGCTCCATGCGTTTTGTGCTAAGCTCGTCGTTCTTTCCGTTCCGGAAAACGCCATTGAGGAAAGAAGCGTCGTTTCAACAAAACAACATCGCAATGAAAAATGGGATCAGTATCTGGGCCAGATTGCGTCTACTGATGAAGGCGTGGCTCGCCATTATTTGGCGCAACAGGAAGACTTATTAAAATTATGTCAAAAATCAAGAATTCCATCGATGGTCGTAGACACTACAAATTGCGACTGGCAAGATATTTCTAATCATATTATTGATTTTTTGAACAAGAAATAAGCTGTTAACGGAGACGAAGCGTGGAATCAAAAGTGCGAAAGGGATCGAAAAAGTCTTTAGGAAGTCAAACGAGAAAAGACACGGAGTTTTTCGACAAATTCAATAATTTTGATTTTGTTGAAAACAGGTTTCATGCGTTTATGGCCCGGTACAAATTCCAAAAATCAGAAAAACTTATGATGCGTAAGGCTCTTGATTTTGCGAAACTAGCGCATAACGGGCAGAAACGGGATGAAGGCACGCCTTATATTATGCATCCGTTGCGGGTCGCTAACATTCTAATGGATGAGGTTGCGGCGATGAAATCCGACATTATATGTACTGCGCTGCTGCACGATGTTATCGAAGACTGCGGAATCACACTAAAAGAATTGAAAAATAATTTTAACGAATCTATAGCGCAGATGGTTAAAATTCTCACCAAGGACCCTTCAATAGAAAATCACAAACGCGTCTATGTTGAAACCATTATGAATTCCAACGATCCGGTTAAACTCGTAAAAGTGTGCGACAGACTGGATAATCTCCGGTCGCTTCGATTCAGCACGAACAAAGCAAAGATGCGGCGATATATCAACGAGACGGAAAAAAAATATATACCGATGGCTGAGATCACCAACAATTACATCTTTCGCGAATTGAAACATGAGCTTAGCGTGATAAGAAATCGTATGCGGAGGTAATACATGAAATCTGTCACGGGAGAAATATCGGATTCGCTTTTTGCGGAGGAACGGACGGCGGAGCCTAGAGAACTATTTTGTATGGATTTTGATCTTGGCTGTTTCGACGTTCCGAGCGCGTTAACCTGCAAACGAGGAACATCCGCAATCATTTCTGAAGTGCGGTATTATACAATGGCCATCAAAAGTATTTGCCCTTTATGTGAACGCCTATAATGAAGTTTCTAAATCGCCGACATTTTTTAAGAATATCTATTGCCGGTATCGCTCCACTCATCCTGCCTTTCAAGAACTTCAGATTATTCTCATCAATTAATGTCCCGAAACGAAAGATCATCCCATTTGACAAGATGAAGGTCTTGTCTGCAAAGGAATTTTACGTTCAGAGCATTGATGAAAAACCTCCTAAAATTGAATCTAAGAAATGGCGGCTGAGCCTGGACGGATTATTTAAGAATCCAATGACCTTGAATTATGATCAGATAATGGCAAGAGAATCTGTGACGCAAATGACTTCGCTGGCCTGCATAGGAAATGAAGTTGGAGGCCAGCAGATCGGCAATGCCCGATGGACGGGTTTCCGATTGCGCGGTCTTTTAGAAGAAGCCGGATTGGGCGAAAATGCGAAGAAAATCATCTTTTACTGTGAAGATATCTATTCAACCGCCATCGAAATTCAATCGCTGTTGAATGACAACGTGATGCTGGCCTATGTGATGAATGAAAAGCCGCTCACGCGTGAGCATGGATTTCCCCTGCGGCTGATCATTCCTGGACGTTAC
Source organism: bacterium (assembly GCA_008933615.1). NCBI lineage: Bacteria > bacterium. The sequence goes on from WBUR01000037.1 coordinate 18,256, forward strand.
GGGATGAAAAATCCGAAATGGCTCAGAAAATTAGTCGCAACGGAGGAAGACTACAGAGGCTATTGGGAAAATTTTGGTTGGTCGGATACGGCGGAACTACAAATCATCACTCGAATAGACCGCAAAGTTGAAAACCATATCGTACAAGGCGTGGCCCTAAATGGTAAGAATAAAATAGACAAAATAGATGTCAGCCTCGACGGCGGACAAAGTTGGAACGAAGCGAATATTGAACAGACCGAAAGTTCTTATGTTTGGTCATTATGGAGTTTTGAAATCGGCGTAACAAAAGGTAAGATTGAGGTAGTTTGCCGGGCTACGAATGAACAAGGCGAGACACAAGATGAAACCAAACGCCTTGCGTTCCCATCCGGCGCCTCAGCTCCGGATCGCCAGAAATTTCGTATTTTGTGATTGAGCGTTACGGAATTTTTCACTATAATTATAAACCCAATTAACGAACATTCATTTATTTACATAGGAGAAAAGCTATGACGGAAAGAACCGGTAAATTAACAATCAAAGGCAGCCCCTTGACGCTTTTAGGCGAAGAAATAAAAGTCGGTCAAAAGGCGCCTAATTTCACTGCGCGCACTGCCTTTGGGCCAGAAACCAAAGTTACTCTGGATAGTTCTAAAGGCAAAATTCGTATCTTCAGCGTTTCCCCGTCTCTTGATACCAGCGTTTGCGAAACGCAGGCCATTCGTTTTAATCAAGAAGCGGGTAAGTTAGGTGATGTTGAAATCTATCATATTACCGTAGATTTGCCTCCTGCGCAGGCACGTTTCTGCACTCATCAACTTGAAGGTTCAGCCAAAGTAAAAATGGTTTCTGATTATGCAGAAAAATCATTCGGCATGAATTACGGAATTATCATCAAAGAATGGCAGGTTCTTTCTCGCGGAATTTTTGTCATAGGCAAAGACGATACGGTAAAATATGTCGAATACCTTCCTGAAGTGGCGCAATTGCCGAATTTTGATAAAGCGCTCGAAGCGGTGAAGAGTCTCATGTAGCAAAACGAATAGAGTTCAAGTAAAAAAAGGGCGCCATGGGCGTCCTTTTTTGTTATACCTAACTACGAACCAAGACGGTCTAAAAAATCGGTGAAGGTTTCTTCTTTTCTGCCAAAAAAACGATCGGCATGTACGGCCTGTTTTTTTGCACGATGCACATTTGAGGCTATAAAATTTTGAACTGAGTTATCCTTGCCGCGCACGGCAGGGACGATAAGGACTTCACCTATCGGCGCAAGAAAATCAGCGACGGTCAAAAAATCTTTGCTGAAAAAAGTGGTTGCGGCCTCGTTCGTGGAACGGGTGAATCGTTTCGCGGGTCTTCTGGAAAGCGAATTAAATTCCTGAAGTAAAGTTGCTGCTGCGGCCGTTTCCGTAAATTTCGTTTGGGATTCCATACTAGTCTTCTTCTATCTCTTTTTTGATTTTTTGAAACGCCTCGAGCGGTGAAAAATGTTGTTTCATATAATTGTTAACCAAACCGATTGTATCGTCGTTATCCAACAAGAATGAACACCATTCGTATCCTTCGGATTTGCAGGTGATCTCGACACAGGATAGGTTCATATTCGAAATGCGGCTGAAGATTCCGGCAAAAAAACCAGCGTACAATTCACACGCGGTTCTTGAATCGTCGCTCGCTGCATCGGGAATAATGTCATTAACCAGGATCGAGTTGTGTAAATCAACAAACAAAAAATTGTCGCGTCTTTTTAGCTCAAAGTTTCCCCACCCCAGCGCGGCTAAATAGTTGGTGAAAAGCTGATGAAACTGATCCATACTCAGGTCTTTGATTGAACGAACTTCGGGAAATGTCAGCAATGCAAGACGCTCGATCTTTGAATAAACCTCGTCGCCCCATTGAAATCCGATTCGGTATAAAAGTTCTTTGTCATGATTAGGGAATCGGGTTTTAATAAAGTTTATACAGCCGTTGAAAAAACTTTTATCTATCGCAAGGCCCCGCAGGGATTCATGGATGATGATTTCTGAACTTAATGGAAGGAATTGAACAAAATTATCGGGTAAAATAAATTCAGCGAATTTTTCAATAGAAACAGTTGAATTGGGCATAGTAATTTCCGTAAGTAATAAATAAGTTAAAAGCTTTTTGCAATTAATTCGTTGGGAGATCGCGAAAAAAATTTGAAATTTATTTCTTCAGCAAGATTGTAATAGGCCTGCAACCCCTCGGAAGTAGATTCTAATTCAGCCAGGGCATCCGGTAAGTTTTTATTGCCCGTATACAAGAGGTTAAGAGATGTATCACGCGGAATGGAAGTTTCAAAAACAAGGTCTTCGGTAAAATAATTGCGAACTTCTTCGTGAACGATTTGCGAAGCCATGCTATTATTATCGAACATCGTGAGTAGTACGCCTGCAATTTCAATACTGTGATTTGTATTCTTTTTGATGTCAATCAATTGATGCAAAAGTTGCGGGAATGTTCTGAGACTGAGCGGTTCGCTTTGTAGCGGAATGATCGCATAATCTGAAGCGATTAGAGCCCCGGTAGAAATAAGGCCGATACCCGGCGGACAGTCGATGAGTATGAGATCGTAATACGGCGCAGCATTCAGAACGGATTCGCGAAATAATCCGGTAGCGCGGGTTGCGTCTTCAAAAGCCTTAATTTCAGAGTTAGAGTTTGGGATTCCGGAGTCCATTACAAATAGATTTTCTAATTCCGTTGGCTGTGCGCCGTCGAGAATCTCTGCTTCACCGCAAAAAACCTGGTACAGGCCGAACGGAGAATTCGGGTGTTTATTGAGGCTGTATACTATTCCGCCCTGAGGATCTGCGTCGATGATCAGAACTTTTCTGTTACTTCTTGCAAAAGCAACGCCGAGATTGAGCGCGGTAGTTGTTTTACCGACGCCTCCTTTCTGACTCGCTATGCTGAAAATCTGACCCATGCAACCTTATTCCAAATGTTGATTACCGTATGCGGCCAAAATATCTTTTTCTGTCTTGCCGCTTTGAAGGTGTTGTTCTATTTCCTCGATGACATCTTCTGTACTTAATGCAAAACGATTTCGTTCGGGAGAGTGAGTATCCGTAAAACCGGTACAAGAAAGTCTTTTTCCTGAAATGGAGCTGAATAAAGCAGATAAGAAACCGGCAAGAATGCGATTCATGTGATCGCCATCGGACTTCTCAAGAGCCCATTCAACTGAGTGTTTGAGTTCAATGACGTAAAACTTGTTCCCTTCGGTGATACGGAATTGGCCGATACCGGAGTAACTCAGGTAGTTATTTAGATATTCTATAAATTCGTCCTTAAGGTAATCCTGAGGCTTTCTAATGGATTCGCTCTTTATTTGTTGTATGCGCTCATTTAAGTTTTTATAGAATTCAAAGCCCCAGCTTCTTCCGAATTCATAAAAAAACAGTTTAGGGTCAACTGCCTTGTCTTTGTTTTGTGCCCATAGGAGGCTTTGTAATCTCGAAATAAACGGCATATCGACAATTCCAACGCGACGGGGTAGTTGGGTAAACGGATCGGTAAGGGATAGACTTCCCTTGGCATAGTCGACTTTGACATTACTTAGAACGGCCGATTCGATTGGGTTTTTGCTCATGATAGTCCGACGGGTATGTGATTGATAAAAATGCGAAACAAACTACAATTTTCTTGCTTATAAATCAATGCAAAAATACAGATAGGCGTAAAAGAATATGAATGGATTGTAATTTTTAATTGGAATATTTAGTTAAATTTTTTAGCTTTGGGTTAATTTTGTTTAACTCAGCGTAGGGGAAATGCCGACGAATGTCTAAATTCATAATACATATTTCCAAGGAATATCTAAAATTCAGTTCGGCGCATTTTACAATTTTTGACGATAATGACGTTGAGCGCCTGCACGGGCACAATTACTACGTCGCGGTGGATATCGAATGCCGGGATAGCGAAAACGGGATCACATTTGATTTCAAAGATCTCAAACGAATGATGCAGGCGCTTTGCGACCAACTCGACGAAAAAATTCTTCTTCCAACGGAGTCGAAATATCTAAAACTTTCAAAGAATCGCGACCAGTTTGAGGTGGTGTTTTCTGGCTCCGGATTTTCAAAAAATTACAGTTTCCCGTGCGAAGATGTGGAGATTTTACCGATTGCAAACGTTACCTCGGAATTGCTGGCAAAATATATCTGCGATGCTTTTTGCAGGAAATTAGAAACATCGTGGAACGAAAACAATCCGGACAAAGAGATCGTGAGTTTTGTTATCGCCGTCGCGGTGAAAGTAGAAGAAACCAAAGGACAGTCGGCAAGTTATGTCTGGGAATACTAGGGATCAGAAGATAAGTGTATTGAATAAATAAATGAAAGTTTAGATGGCGGAATCCAAAGCGAATAGTAAAACAAAAGCAGCCGTGAAAAAAAAGGTCGAAATAGAAAGTAATCTTACTTCAGAAGATTATATTCGAATGTACCGCCTGATGCGTTTGACGCGTGAATTTGATCAGGGTATTATCAGGTTATATCGTCAGAGCAAGATGATCGGCGGCGCGTATTCCGGTTGGGGAAATGAGGCGACGGCCGTCGGCAGTGCGTTTGCGCTGGAGCCGCAGGATTATTTATATCCGATGCACCGCGATATTGGCGCACATTTCACGCGCGGACAGTCCGCGAAAGTTCTGATGCTCAATCATCTCGCCCGCGCCGACAGTCCCACGCGCGGTGTGGACGGAACGGGGCATTATTATGACAAGAAATTACGTATCGTAGGAAATATCAGCCACCTTGCCGCGATGATCCCGCAAGCAGCGGGTACTGCGCTTGCCGCTGTAAAGAAAAAGGAAAATGCGGTCGTGCTTAATTATATCGGTGATGGAGGAATGAACGTCGGAGAATATTACGAGGGGATGAATCTTGCGGCCGTTTGGAAATTGCCGTTTGTGCTTATCATTGAGAATAATCAATATGCGTATTCGACACCGACGCATTTGCAATATGCCTGTGAGAGCCCTGTGGATCGCGCTATCGGCTACGGAATTCCTGGGGTTAAAATTGACGGGACGAAAATTCTGGAAGTATATGATGCCTGTAAAACGGCAGTGGATAGGGCGCGGTCGGGGAAAGGCCCAACGCTGATCGAATCGGTTACGATGCGCATGCGCGGACATGCAGAACATGACGGGCATGAGTATTATCCCAAAGGGCTTTTGGAAAAGTGGCAGGCGAAAGACCCGATCGATCAATTCGAGAAATGCCTTCTTGAAAAAAAAGTTTTGACACAGAAATTGATCGAGAAAATTTCAGCTGACGTTAAGCATGAAATCGAAGAGGCGGTGGAATTTGCCGATAGGGCGCCCTGGCCCAACGGCGCCGATGCAGAATTGGGCGTATACGCGGAGTAGTCTTTTGCAGTCACTCAGAGCGAAGCGATGAATCTCATGCGAAATTGAGAACACGCCATGCGACAGTATTTTGTTTATATGATGTCGAATAAAAATAACAGGGTGCTGTATAGCGGTATTACAAATAATGTGATGAGAAGGGGATTTGAGCATTAGAATAACCTTTACGTTTATAATGTTGAGAAATTAGAATAAATTTAAATACGATAAACCCGAAATGGCGGATCTCTATAATAATGAAATAGTACTTCCAATTAGGGAACTCTTCGTTTCGCTCAGAGTAACTTTTACAAAAAACGGAATGGTAGTTACGTGAACTCTAAAGATAAAAAAAAAGACCGCGTACAAAAGACAAAAAAAAATCAAAAGCCCTTTCTAACTGCCGCCGAACTCGATCTTAAGAAATTCGAGCCAACCGATGCACAGAAGAAAGAATTGTATTATTTCATCATGCTCAATCGGGCATTTGATGATCGTGTGGCGAAACTTTATCGGCAGGGCAAAATAATCGGCGCCGCCTACGGCAGCCGCGGGCAGGAAGCTACCAGCGTCGGTTCTGCCTACGCGCTTGAAAAAAACGACATCGTCGGCCCGATCATTCGTAATGCGGGCGCCATTATCGTTCGGGGATTACCGGTAAAGAATTTTTTGTCCAATTTCATCGGCCGCTCAACGACTCCGACGGGAGGCCGTGACGGGAATTCGCATCTGGGCGATTTGAGCATCGGAGTTTTTGCGCCGATCTCCCATCTCGGAAGTTTGATCATAAATCTGACCGGATGCGCGTTAGCGTTTAAACTCAAAAAGGAGCCGCGTGTGGCGCTGACGTATATCGGCGACGGCGGTACGTCCACGGCCGAATTTCATGAAGGTATGAACATGGCCGCGGTATGGAAAGTGCCTTTTGTCTGCATCATAGAAAATAATAACTGGGCGTATTCTACGCCGACGGCGCATCAGTCTAATCTCAAAGATCTGGCGGTGAAAGGCAAAGCATACGGCATGGAAGCCGTGGTAATGGACGGCAATGACGTTTTTGAAGTGTACCGCGTTTCCAAGTACGCAATTGAACAATGCCGCGCCGGCAATGGCCCGATTTTGATCGAGTCCAAAACCATGCGCATGAAAGGCCACGCGGAACATGATGACGCATTCTATGTTCCGAAGGAAATGTTTGCCGAATGGCAGAAAAAAGATCCCATCGCGCGCGCCGAAAAATATCTGCTCGATCATAAGGTCATCACACAGGCAGAAAATGAAGCTCTAAAGAAACGAGTCGCGAAAGACATGGAAGAGGCGGAGGAGTTTGCATTAAATGCACCGTTCCCGCTGGGTGAAGAAGCGGCCGAAGGCGTTTATGCGGAATAGCGGCGTCAAACGATCCATTCCGGCAGTAGCCAAATGACGTTGATAATACAAAAGATCAATGTGTTTCGCTGGATCAATTGGTATCCGCCGTTTCTCGGAGCAGGTATACGAGTGAAGGAAGTGGATCGTAAGGAAAAGATTATTGAAGTGGAAATGAAACTACGATTCTGGAATCGAAATTATGTCGGAACGCATTACGGCGGGTCACTGTATTCTATGTGTGACCCTTTTTTTATGCTCATTCTGATGCGTAAACTCGGCAAAGATTATATTGTCTGGGACAAATCAGCGCAAATCAAATTCGTCAAACCCGGCTCCGGTAAGGTTAAAGCCCGTTTTCATGTCCCTGATGAAAAGATTCAATCTATCAAAGAGGAATTGGAAGCGAAGAAAAAGGCGGATTATGAATTTGAAGTATCCGTCACAGATGAACAAAATAATATAGTGGCCGAAGTGAAGAAATTGATTTATGTGAGGAAGAGGGGTCAAAATGCAACTATTTAAACAAAATGACAAAAAAATTGAGTTAGTTAAGGAAAATCCGTTTCGACTAGAAAAAGAGATGCAAGAACTGGTTCAGGGAAATATGGCGACGCTTTTTAATCTGCAATTTGTGAGGTCCGAATTTCAATTGAATGGTCTAAGAATAGATTCTCTTGCCTTTGATAAGGATTCGTCTTCCTTTGTGATTATTGAATACAAAAAGGATCGAAATTTTTCTGTTATTGACCAAGGCATGAGTTACTTAAGCTTGATGTTGAATAACAAAGCAGAATTCATACTTGAATACAACGAAAAATGCAAGATGTCCTTAAAACGCGATGATATTGATTGGTCGCAGTCTCGAGTAATGTTTGTTTCGACATCCTTTACCCAATATCAAATTGAGGCGATAAATTTCAAAGATTTGCCAATTGAATTATGGGAAATTCATAGATACTCTAATAATACCGTTTTGTTTGATCAACATATTCCTTCTTCTACACAAGCGAGTATCAAGTCTGTATCTAAGAAGAATGAAAATGTAGATGTAATTAGCAAAGAAGTTAAGACCTATAGCGAGCAAGAACATCTTTCAATTGCCACAGCTGAAGTAAGTGAATTATACGAAAGGTTCAAAAATTTAGTTTTATCAATAAGCCCTGAAATAAAGGTTAAAGCAAAAAAATATTACATCGCATTTCAAATAAAGAGTAATATTACTGATGTTTGTATTCAAAAGAAGTCTATTAAAGTATTTATCAATCTTGAAAAGGGTAAACTTGATGATCCCAAAAAGTTAACTAGAGACATTTCAAAAATTGGTCATTGGGGGAATGGTGATTATGAATTGCAGATCAGTTCGGACGATGATTTAGAATATGTTATTTCATTGGTTCGACAATCGTATAAATTAAATAGGTAGCTAATGGATTTCACTTTAAGGAGGCTCTTATGACAATCTTACTCATTTTTCTATCACTATTTGGTTTAGGAGGCCAAAACATGTTCGATGATTATTTTACCGGACAGACTTTCCGTTTTGATTATTACCACAGCGGAACGGCGAAGGAAGAGCATATCAGCTTGGATGAAATCCGCCTCGAAGGCGTTTGGCCTGGGAGTAAAATCAATTTGATCGACGAATCGAATCTTGGGAAATACATGTTCGAGGTCGTGGATTTGAAATCAAACAAGGTCATTTATTCACGGGGCTTCGCCAGTATTTACGGCGAGTGGGAAACGACCGGCGAAGCTTCGAAGGTCTGGCGGACGTTGCACGAATCCCAGCGCTTTCCCGAACCGAAGAATAAAGTGCAGTTGGTTCTAAAGAAACGCCAGGACGATGGTTCATTCACACAAATATATGCTACGACGATTGATCCGTCGAGCCGGTTCGTCAATCGTTCTCCGCTCGTTCCTGCCGGCGAGGTTTGGAGCGTTTTTGAGAACGGCGATGCGGCAAAAAAAGTCGATATTCTGATATTAGCCGACGGTTATACGGCGAAGGAAAAAGATAAATTTCATAAAGACGTAACGCGATTAGTTGGCGTGATGTTCGAAACAGAACCCTTCAAATCACAAAAGAAAAACTTTAACGTACGCGCGATCGATGTTTTTTCAGCTCAGTCGGGCATCAGCAATCCGCGTAAAGGCGTTTGGCGCAAATCGGCGCTGGGCCTGAGTTTTAATTCTTTCGATTCCGATCGTTACGTTTTGACCTATGAAAATAAGAGCTTGCGTGAAATTTCCGCCAATGCGCCGTACGACGCCATTATCATGATTGCCAATGACCGCAAATACGGCGGCGGCGGTATATTTAATTTATGGGCGACGGTGACTTCCGATACGGAACCGTCCGCGTATGTTTTCGTGCATGAATTCGGCCATTCGTTTGCAGGGCTGGGCGATGAATATTATACATCGCCGGTATCGTATGAGAATTACGCATTGCCATCGGTAGAACCCTGGGAACCGAATGTGACGGGGCTTTTTGATCCCGCAAATCTTAAATGGAAGCACCTGATGGAAGCCGGCACGCCTTTGCCGACGCCGTGGAATAAGGATGAGTATGACAAATACGAAGTCGAGCGTCAGAAAAAACGCGCTAAAATGGTAGAAGAAAAAGCCACGGAAGAACAAATGGAGGCTTTGTTCAAAGAGGTAAAACAGGTTACAACGCCTATGCTGCAAAAGAATAAGTTCTTTGGAAAGGTCGGAGCATTTGAAGGCGCGGCGTATGAATCGAAAGGCCTTTATCGTCCGGAACTCGATTGTATCATGTTCACGCGTAACGATGTGCCGTTCTGCAAAGTGTGCACTGAGTCGATTTTAAAAGTTATTAAGATGTATTCTGAATAAAAATTTAGTAGATAAATGTTTATCAGTTCTATTTGACATAAGAAGAAAGAGCCGATGATTGTTACGCATCAGTATGTTGACCTTAGCGTGGATAATAGTACCATGCGGATGTTCGTTGCCGAACCGAAAGCGGATGGGAAATATCCGTCTGTAATTTTTTATTCCGACATATTCCAGCTAACGCCGACGATGATCCGTGCGTGTATACGTTTGGCAGGCTATGGTTTCGTTGTAGCCGCGCCGGAAATTTATCACCGTGTAGAACCGCCGGGAGCTTGGATCCCGTTTGACGACACGGGTCGTGACAGAGGAATGAATGATGCGGGGAGAACAAGCATTGCAGAATTTGATGCTGATTGCCGCGCTGTCCTGGATTATTTAAAACAGTATCCTAAGAATGCTTCCGGTAAATTAGGCGCCGCCGGGTTTTGTATTGGCGGGCATTTGGCTTTTCGCGCGTCGCTTCAGCCTGACGTCAAAGCGACGGTATGTTTCTACGGTACGGGCATTCACAATGGAAAGCTCGGCAAAGATGAAAATGCGGGTTCGCTTGAGCGGGCGAAAGAAATTCAAGGCAAGTTACTTATGATATTCGGATCGCTTGATCCTCATATTCCGGCGGAGGGAAGGACAAGTATTGAATCCGAATTAAAAAAAGCCAGAACAGATTTCTCAGTCAAATTGTTTCCAGCCGAGCATGCATTCATGCGTGATGAAGGCCCCCGATATGATCCTGAATCGACGGATTTGGCATGGCAGGAGGCGGTTGGTTTTTTTAGAAAGGTATTCGGAACTTAGCACAGAGAACACAGAGATAATTTTTTGAAAATTACTGATTGTCGATAACGCTTTCAATTACGGCCTGAATAGACACAGGAACATTTGACAAGAAATTGTAACCGGTTGCCGCCTCAATCTGATCAACGGAAACGCGGTAATTTTTCCAATCGTCATTGCGGATGCCGTTCACATTCGGCATGTCAATCGCAATAACCCTGGTAGTTGTGGTTATATCTGAAATTCCGGGTTCATTCATTACGACAATAACCTTCCACGAGCGCGCAGGCACGGACACGTGTCTTGCGGCTACAGTTCCGTTCGACCCATAACCGCCCGATATAATAAAAAGTTCTTTTCCTTCGGCTGCCAGATCACGGCAATAGTTTTCCAGATTGGCCCACGGTCCCTGATTATTATCCGGCGCTTGCGGGATCATATTGGTCATCAAAAATGTTTCTGAATTGTCAGCTTCCGTCGCTGTACGATCTCCCGAAGGACAAAGGTGCCCGCGATCATAACCGCTACCGGAGAAATCATTTTCATTCACATGATACCAGACTGAAGGAAGAGAATCGTCAACGCGAAAATTATCCTGCCTTGGGACATCTCCGAGCCACGAACTATTCAAGTGCCACGATACCCAGTTAGGCCTACCGGTCGAGCTGTTGTAGGAAAGCGCGTATTGTGGCTTTTCCATCAGATAATTTTTTGTCGAGTCAATTACGGCGGCGGCGTTACTCGGATTGCCAAGCGCAAGGTATGGGCTTGAAAAACCCGGAGCGCCGGTTGTGTCGGTTATGTAAACAGTCAAACGGTAGGGTTCGGTTGAAGTATAAGAAGCGTTCCCGCTGCTGACCCGGATATAATAGATTCCCGGCTGGGGCGTTGTATAACGAATTGATTCAATACCGCCGACACCGTTATTTTTGGAACCGTCTATCACCGATTCATCTGCGCGAAGAAGGTGTAGGTCGTAATTTTTTCCGACGGGTATGGATAGATCGACGCTGATGCGCTTATTCGCCAAAGTCTCGAGCTTATAAAAATCCTCATCCGTCGGATTATCAATATATTCAGCCAACGTTGATGGAAATGAGGACAGGTTTGCGGCATCTGAAGGATCGTTGTTGTTATCGTTATTGATACTCGGTTCTTTCACCTGAGCACAGGAATACAAAAGCGCCATGAGGCTATACAGGGTAAGCGTTGATAGCGTTTTTAGCATGGGGAATTTTAGTCATTTACCATAGCTTTGTCAATTGGTTTTCTTTTACGAAAGGGCAATTTTGTCTTTTAATTTGCTAAAATATTTATTACTATGCACCGCGAAAAAGTGAAATGACCTACATGAAAAATGTTTTATTTCTCACTCTGGTTATCTTGACCGGATGTTCTAAATCTGCAACGGATGCCAAGCTGCCTATACCACCGAAATTGATTGTCTTCATCAGCATCGACCAATTTCGCTATGATTATTTGACTCGATTTGCTCCTTTCTTCGGCGCAGACGGATTTAATCATTTGATAAAAAAAGGAGCGAATTTTGTCAATTGTGAATACGAACATGCAACTACAAAGACGTCAGTCGGCCATTCTGTGATGATGAGCGGAGCGTATCCTCGCACGACCGGTATCGTAGCAAACAACTGGTATGACCGTGATCTCCGAAGATTGACATACTCCGTAGAAGATACTCTGTCGCCGGTGCTAGGCCTTATCCAAAAATCAAACCGGGACGGGCGTTCACCTCGAAAATTTAACGGAACCAATCTCGGCGATGCCCTGAAACATCACAACGGAAATAAATCCAAAGTCTTTGCTGTTTCCTGCAAAGACGATGCGTCGATTCTTATGGCAGGACGATCGGCCAACGCAGCCTATTGGATGAACGATGCCGAGGGAGGTTTTTTTACGAGTTCGTATTATATGAAAGCCTTTCCTGAATGGGTTGAGACATTTAATCGGGAACATAGTTTTGATAAATGGTTCGGAGCGAAGTGGGACTTGCTTCTCGGCGAAAAAGACTATCCAATGATCGATATTTCAGCCTTGCGTTATTATGATTATCCAAAGAGCTGGAGCGGGACGTTGCCTTATCAAATCGGAATTAGTTTGGAAAAACCGGATGCCGATTATTACAACCTGCTTATTGAATCTCCCTTTTCCTCTGAAGCGTTATTGGATTTTACAGAGAGATTGACAGTTGAAGAAGAATTAGGCGCTGATGAATTTCCGGATATTCTATGTATCAGCTTTTCCGCAAACGATGAGATAGGACACTGTTTCGGCCCAAATAGCCGCGAGGTGATGGATGTTACGATTCGGACGGACCGTTATTTGGAACGGCTATTCAAATTTATGGACAAGGCAGTCGGCGATGAACATATCTTGTACGTTCTCACGTCCGACCACGGAGTCGCTGTGATGCCGGAAGAACTGAAAAGGCTGGAAATTGAATCCGGCCGAGTCAAACCGCCGGTTATTGAAAAGTTGGTTCAAGAAGCCATGACGAAGAAGTTCGGTAAATTAGACGTGGAAAGTTCCTATGTCGGACGGATGGCGAACCTTGATTTCTATTTTAACCGGAGCGCGTTAGACGAAAAAAAGATTGATAAAAAGGCCGCAGAAGATTATATTAGCCAGGTTTTGACTAAATCAATGCCTCAAATATTTCGCGTGTATACGGCAGAACATCTAATGCACGGTAATATTAGTCAGGACACGGTTTTGAGGCTCGTTCAAAATAATTATCACACTGAGAACAGTGGAGATTTAGTCATCATTCTGAAACCGAATTTTGTATGGGACAGAAATGAAGTTGGCACTGAACACGGTTCACCTTACTCGTATGACCGGCACGTTCCTCTTATCCTATACGGTACTAACTGGATAAAACCGGGAAATTTCGGAACCCCCTGTTCTCCTGCCGACATTGCACCCACTTTGTCGACTATATTCGGAATCGATGCGCCGGTCGGTTTTGAAGGAAAAATATTAAAAGAAGTTATACGATTTTCAAAATAGCAACATTACCACAACCTAAGAAGGAGTTCACACAATGTCCAGAATGATTACCAACATTAAATATGTCTGTATCTATGCATCGGATTTCGACCGCTCACTCGCTTTCTACAAAGACGGCTTAGGTTTGGATGTAACGTATCATGAAGACGGTTTTGCGCAATTTAATACCGAAGGCACGATTCTCACGCTGGAAAAAGGAGGCGAAAAATCTGCGGAACCGAAAGATTACAAGAAGAACGGTGTATTGATTCAGTTTGAAGTGGACGATATGGAAAGAACCGTGGGTACTTTGAAATCCAAGAATGTCAAATTCACGCAAGGTATTACGGAGCTGGAATTCGGCAAGATCGCTGTCGTGGTCGATCCGGACGGAAATCAATTGCAGTTGCTTGAACAGTAATTTGCAGTTGCTTGTTCGTGGGTCGTGTGACAAACGAAAAATAATTTTTTTACAAAGGAAATAATGGCGACTTTAACATATTTGGAAGCGATTTCGATGGGGATGCGCGAGGAAATGCGTCGCGATCCCAATGTCTTTCTGATCGGGGAGGATATCGGAGTATACGGCGGAGCTTTCAAAGTGACGAAAGGGTTCATCGAGGAATTCGGCGCAGAGCGCGTCATGGATACGCCTATTTCCGAAGCGGGTATTATCGGCGTTTGTGTCGGATCGGCTTTGATGGGTTTGCGTCCCGTTGCAGAAATGCAGTTTGCAGATTTTATATCCTGCGGTTTTAATCAGTTGGTTAATCAGGCCGCAAAAATTCATTATCGATGGCGTGAGGCCGTTCCCATGGTCGTACGTTGCCCGTCGGGCGGCGGCGTTCACGGCGGGCCGTTTCATTCACAAAATCCGGAAGCGTGGTTTTTTCATGTTCCGGGTTTAAAGATTGTATCTCCTTCGACTCCGTACGACGCTAAAGGTTTGATCAAATCAGCCATTCGAGATAATAACCCCGTTTTATTTTTTGAGCACAAGTTTCTTTACCGCCGTATCAAGGGTGAAGTTCCGGAAGACGATTATATTGTGCCGATAGGGAAAGGCGATATTAAGCGCGAAGGTAAAGACTTGACCGTCGTTGCATACAGTTCGGCTGTGCATTGGGCATTGGAAGCGGCAGAGCAAATCGAAAAAGAAGACGGAGTACGCGTCGAAGTTTTGGATATGCGCAGTATACTGCCGTACGACAAAGAACTCATATTACAGTCCGTGAAGAAAACTAACCGTGTGATAGTTGCGCATGAAGCGACACTGACCGGCGGGGTTGGCGGTGATATCTCTGCCTTCATCACGGAAAATGCATTTGAACATCTCGATGCGCCTATTCGCCGCCTTGCGGCTATTGATACGCCGGTTCCGTACAGTCCGCCGTTGGAAGCTCATTTTTTGCCCAACAAAGACAAAATGCTCAAGGTTATGCGGGAATTAGCAGCATATTAAATTGAGATATGTTCTATAAGATTTATTAAACAGGAAAGAAAGATTGATCGCTCGAGTTTTTAGTTTATTATTTGTTGTATGCGGTTTGCATGGCATTGCTTTCGAAGGCAACGGACGGCCGATAGAGGTTATATCCGGCGTTAACGAACGAAATTATATTGAGGACGCGTATAGGGATGCGTCGATTAATTATCCGGGTGTCATAGATAAGGCGCCCACACAATGCGAGTTTATCCTGTACAAAGGGTTCTCAGCAGACCTGGATGGTGACGGTAATATAGAACTGATCGTATCGGGCAGTCTGAATGAAAAGTTGACGTATGTGATGGTGTATTACTTGGATGAAGGTAAATGGACATGCAATATAGTCAACAGTTGCGCCGGGGGAAGCGTTTTTGATATAAAGATCGTTGATGTTGATAACGATGGATTTGCCGAGATCTATTCAGTGCTTCTTGATGAAGAACTTCGCCGTTTCTGCCGCATTGAAAAATTAATTGACCATAAATTTACTTCACTTTTTAGTTTGGACACCAGGGGCGGCCTGTCGTTTTCATGCAACATATCCTTGACGCGCGCAGACGAGAAGCAGCGGTACCGCGTTCGAATTGACGAGGTTGAATATCCGGAAAACGACGGAGGCGACGTCCGTCAAAGAACCTACTTTTACAAGTTCGAGAAGGATATTTTTGTACTGGAAAATGTCTATTCCGGAAGACAATAGGATTGATTCAAAAAGGAGATCGATATGCTTACATTATGGCTTTTAAAACTTTATTGGGTCTGGATCATTCTTGGTCTGGTCATACTTATTCCGAATATTCCGCCTTTCGGATTTGGTATTTTTGGCATGATCATAGGCGGTGTTTTTACACTTTGGGGACTGGTGGCTAGAAAAGCGATGTCGAGCGAAAGTTTCCGCAACCGGATCGATCGTAATTTATAATGAAACTCCGGTTGGCTAATTATTCAAAACAAAAGTAAAGATTGAGGTACGGAACATGGCACAGAAATTTCAAAATTTTATCAACGGCGAATGGAAAGATGCAAAGTCCGGCCAGACATTCGAGAACCGAAATCCGGCCAATTGGGATGAGGTGATCGGTACCTTTCCGAAATCGGCTGAAGAAGATGTAAACGAGGCCGTCGGAGCAGCCAAAGCGGCATGGGAAGAATGGCGCCTGACGCCCGCTCCGAAACGAGGCGATATTTTGAAAAAAGTCGGCGATCTTATGGTAGAACGCAAAGAAGAACTCGCGCGCGAAATGACGCGTGAAATGGGAAAAGTTCTGACCGAAACGCGCGGCGACGTTCAGGAGGGTATCGACACAGCCTATTATGCTGCGAGTGAAGGGCGCAGATTATTCAGTTATACCGCGCCGTCGGAACTGCCCAATAAATTTGCTATGGCCATTCGGACGCCGATCGGAGTTGCCGGCATAGTCACGCCGTGGAATTTTCCGATGGCGATTCCGACCTGGAAAATTTTCCCTGCATTGGTGTGCGGTAATTGCGTCGTATTTAAACCGGCCTCCGACACGCCCAAAACGGCAACGAGTTTAGTTCAGATACTTCACGATGCCGGAGTTCCCAAAGGCGTGATCAATATAGTTCACGGCGGCGGCGGAGCGGTAGGCATGAAAATCGTTGAACATCCGGACGTTGCATTAATTAGTTTTACCGGTTCGTCCGGCGTGGGAAAAACGATAGCGCAATCCTGCGGAAAAACTCTGAAGCGGGTATCACTGGAATTAGGCGGCAAAAACGCACAGGTAGTTATGGACGACGCCAATCTTGAGCTGGCGCTTGACGGGGTGTTATGGGGCGCATTCGGAACGACGGGACAACGGTGTACCGCCACGAGCCGGTTGATCCTGCATGAAAAAATTCATGACAAGTTTGTTGATATGTTGGTCAAGCGCACCGAGAAACTTCGGCTCGGCGATGGTCTCGAAAAAGGCGTGGAAGTCGGACCGTGCGTGAACGAAGACCAATTGAATACCGATCACGAATATGTTGAAATAGGAAAAGCAGAAGGCGCAAAACTGATGTGCGGCGGTGAGCGTGCAACGGAAGGCGATCTGAAAAAAGGGTGGTTTTACAAACCGACGATTTTCACCAATGTCAAGCCGGGCATGCGAATCGAACAGGAAGAGATTTTCGGGCCTGTCCTTTCCGTGATTAAAGTTAAAAACCTCGATGAAGCAATTGAAGTATTGAACGACACGGTGTACGGGCTTTCATCCTCAGTATACACGCGTAATGTAAACGATTCGTTCAGAGCGATTCGGGATATCAAAGCAGGTATCACTTATATCAACGCTCCGACCATCGGAGCCGAGGCGCATCTTCCTTTCGGCGGTGTTAAGGAAACCGGCAACGGGCATCGCGAAGGCGGCTGGGCTGTTTATGATTTCTTTAGTGAATTGAAAACAGTATACGTCGATTACAGTGATAAATTGCAGCGCGCGCAAATTGATAACTATTAATGTTAGATGATTCAGTTTTTTAGAAATATTTTTGAAATTCTTGTTGATCATTCTGCCGTCGACGACCAGATTTGTTTTTGGTGGATTGGTCAGCAAGAAGTTCTTATCGGGCGCAGAAAATGTCTGCTCAAACCGGAATGGAGGATATGAGGCAGATTCTCCTTTTAATTAGATTTCCTCATTCTATAGTGAACGAGGACATTTTTATTATTATTTTCCCAAAGGAGAATCGTCATGTTGAATATTCATCTCACAGCCGATCAGGTTCATGAAACCTTGCGCAAACACATGCAGGTTGACGGATTTGATATTGTGCTCGATACAAAGAAAAGTTTAGGTTCCCGCCTTATCGATGTCAAAACAGGAAGATCTTTCTTAGATTTTTACTCATTCTTCGGTTCCGCGCCTGTCGGAATGAATCACCCCCGCCTGCAGACACAAGAATTTAAGGACGGTCTCGTTGAAGCTGCGACCAATAATCCTGCCAACGCGGATGTCTATACAATCAAAATGGCGGAATTTGTTGCCGCATTCGACAAAGTCGGCATTCCGGATTATCTGCCGCATTTATTCATGATTTCTGGCGGTGCGCTTGCCGTGGAGAATGCACTCAAAACCGCCTTTGACTGGAAAGTGCGTAAACAGTACCCGAACGGTTTCCAATCCGTCGAAACCGAAAATGAGTACGTGAATTCGCTGAAAGTGATTTATTTTAATGAAGCATTTCACGGCCGTTCGGGATACACGCTGACCATGACCAATACTTTTTACCGTCACAAAGTACAGTACTTCCCTAAATTTGACTGGATAAAGGCGCCAAACCCGAAGATCGTTTTCCCGCTGGATGAAAAGAATCTTGCGGAAGTGAAGAAACGAGAAGGGGAATCGTTACGGTACATACGCGAGCAAATTTCGGAACACAAAAAGCAGATTGCCTGTCTGATCATTGAACCGATACAAGCCGAAGGCGGTGACAATCATTTCAGAAAAGAGTTTCATGAAGAGCTTCGCAAGATTTGTGATGAGAACGAGATATTGATGATCTACGATGAAGTTCAGACCGGCGTAGGTTTGACCGGCGCCTTCTGGGCGCATCAGAAGATCGGCGTGAAACCGGATATACTTGCCTTCGGGAAAAAAATGCAAATCTGCGGGATACTTGCCGGTAAGCGTATTGATGAGACAAAAGGTAACGTTTTCGAATCCAGCGGGCGTATCAATTCCACTTGGGGCGGCAATCTCACAGATATGTACCGTTCTACCTGGTATCTGAAGATCATTGCAGATGAAAAATTAGTTGAAAACGCCAGAGTACAAGGTGATTATCTTCTGGCAGCATTGCAGAAACTTCAAAGTGATTTTTCATTAGTATCGAATGTGCGCGGGTCCGGCCTCATGTGCGCTTTCGATCTGCCTGTGACGGAATTGCGAGATACGCTGGTCAAAAAGGCTTATGCGGGGGGATTGCTAATTCTGAAATGCGGCGAAAATACGATCCGACTTAGGCCGGCGCTTAATATTACAAAATCAGAAATTGATGAGGCTATAGGCCTGTTGAGAAATGCATTAAAGCAAATTGCAAAATAGGCGATATACACCTTGACAATCGAACGTTGATTCTATATATTCGAGCCCGTTTAAATTACGTGTTCGTGGCGTAGTCCCGGCTTTCGTCGGGATAAACTCCGCTCGGTAGCGCCAATGTCAGAGACTTAGTTTAGAAACTGTTTGAAATAATTTGATATATGTTCGGGGCGTAGCGCAGCCCGGTAGCGCGCCTGTTTTGGGAGCAGGATGTCGGAGGTTCAAATCCTCTCGCCCCGACTCAATAAGACCCTCTGAGTAATCAGAGGGTCTTTGATTTTACTGCTAGTTTTGTATATTAATACATCACATAGTGCCCATCAAAAAATCAAACCCGTCTCAAAGAAATGACTAAGACAGATCTTACCTATAGTATAAAATCCAAAGCGTTGGAAATCGGCTTTGATAAAGTGGGCATTGCCAAGGCAGATAAAGTTGCGTCGACGTCATTGCTTGAACGGTGGCTGACATCCGGCTTCCACGGCACGATGAAATGGATGGAAAATTATTTTGATAAAAGAGCGGATCCGAGGAAACTTTTTCCAGGCGCGAAATCGGTTGTTTCCGTTGCACTCAATTATTATACACCGCAACCAATACCGAATGATCCCGAAATGGGAAAGATCTCACGATATGCATGGGGTGACGATTATCATGATATTGTGAAAGAAAAGTTGCGCCAACTGCTTAACGAAATACAGTCACTATGTCCTGATGCAGAAGGAAAGAGTTGCGTTGATACCTCGCCCATGATGGATAAATACTGGGCAACTCAGGCCGGGATCGGATGGCAAGGCAAAAACAGCAATGTGATTACAAAGGAACTCGGATCATGGGTGTTTTTAGGAGAAATAATATTAAATGTGGAACTCGATTATGATGAGTCGATCAGCGATTTTTGCGGAACGTGCAACCGGTGTATTGATGCTTGTCCGACACAGGCCATTACAGAGCCTTATGTTGTAGATTCGAATAAGTGTATTTCTTACCTAACCATCGAATACCGTGGCGAAGCCTTTCCGGAACAGGTGGCGCAGCCATTCAATAACTGGATTTACGGCTGTGATATATGCCAGGATGTTTGTCCATGGAACATTAAATTTGCTGAAACGACTGCAAATGAACAATTTTTCCCAAGGCAAAATAATTTAAACCGAAATGTAAAAGAGTGGGAATCGCTCAGTGAGGACGAGTTCAATAATCGATTTAAAAAAAGTCCCGTTAAGAGAACAAAATACACCGGATTTGTCCGGAATGTGAAGCATGTATTGTCACAACTGACAAAACTTTGAGCAAATGAAGGTATGATCCGCCTTGACTTTTACGCATAATTTTCGGAATTTTGGTCGTTCACACCAAGTTTGTTAATTCAGAAATTATTAAGAATTTTACTCACCGCAACACAGGAGGATCTATGGCAAAGAAGTCAACAAAAAAAGCGGCTTCAAAGAAACCTGCGAAAAAGAAAGTTGTGAAGAAAAAAGTAGCAAAGGCAATTAAAAAGGCCGCACCGAAAAAAACCGTTAAAAAAAGCGGAAAAAAATCATCAAAGAAGGCGCCGGCGAAAAAAGTTGCGAAACTGACTTTGGAACAATTGAATTTAAAAGTTCAGAATAAAGTGGAAGGGTTTATTAAGCAATTATATAAAAAGAACTACGAACGACACGAAGACGGGCGGTTTTTGGTTTTTGAAGGCTCGACCGTTGTTCAGACCGTCATTCGCCCCTGGCACAGCAACGATGTGGTAGTAGAATCATTTTCATATGTCGTTCAGGACGCGCGCCTTGACGAAAATCTTATGAAATTTCTACTTAGGGAAAACGCCGTTCTGCATTTCGGTTCGTTTGGCATTACCTACGACGGAACAATTATATTCAGCCATTCACTCGCTGGGGCCAACTTGGATGAGAATGAGTTCAGCGCATCAATGAAATCCGTAGCCCGAATTGCAGATCATTACGATAACCAGATTGTTGAAATGGCCGGAGGTATGACCGCCCGGGAAGCTATGAAAAAAGGTATTATGTAACGGTTGTTTAGAACTGAGTTTTGAAAACCAGCGTGGTTAACCGACGCTGGTTTTTTTATGTTCGGTATTTTATTTTCCGGTCACCGGCCTTTAAGCTGATGTAAATCGAAAAAACAGTCATTTTTTAATACAAGATTTCTTGACAAATAGGGTCAGATTGATTACTTTGGGCAACATTAAAAAGCACACAGTGAACTATTGTAACATAATAGCCCGAGCCTTACGCAATTTGAGACAGCTGAACCCCGCCAGGTCCGGAAGGAAGCAACGGTAGGCTATTCTTGGATGTGCTGTAACAAGCTTGGGCTTTTTTTCCATCCACTCTAAATCGAAATATTCATGTCCTATCTCGTCATTGCCAGAAAATATCGCCCGATGCTGTTTGACGATGTAATCGGCCAGGAACATATTACAACCACGCTCAAAAACGCTATTGAATCCAATCGTATTGCCCATGCGTATATTTTTTCGGGGCCACGCGGAGTAGGCAAAACGACCACCGCCCGCATTTTCGCCAAAGCAATCAATTGCGAGAAAGGTGGCCCAACGATTATCCCATGCAACGAATGCCTCAGTTGTACAGAAATTACCGGCGGGCGCAGCCTTGATGTATTGGAGATTGATGGCGCATCCAACCGCGGTATTGATGAGATTAGAAGCCTGCGCGATAACGTTCGCTATATGCCGGTTCGCGGCGGATATAAGATCTATATTATCGATGAATTTCACATGATTACTAAGGACGCTTTCAATGCGCTTCTGAAGACACTCGAAGAACCGCCGCCGCAGGTGATCTTTATTTTTGCTACAACCGAACCCAATAAAATATTACCCACCATATTATCTCGGTGCCAGCGTTTCGATTTTAAACGAGTTCCGATTGATAAAATCGTCGGACGCCTTCGCTACATTTGCAAAGAAGAAAAAATAACAATCGACGAGGAATCCCTTTTCGCTATGGCTCAGATGTCCGACGGCGGTATGCGCGACTCGCTGACGCTTCTGGATCAGGTAATCAGTTTCTGCGGTATTAACATCAAGATCGATCAATTGCGTGATGCGCTGGGCATCATTAATGTAGATGTATATTTTGAACTGACAAATATTATTCATGAAAAACAGACCGCGGAAGGTTTTAAATTTGCCGCAAAAATATTGGATGCCGGCTGGGATATAACGGAATTTTTACACGGGTTCTTAGAACATATTCGTAACATGCTCATGACGCGTGCCTGCGGGGCTCAAGCGCTGACGGAAGTATTTGAGGGATACCGAAAGCAGTATGAACATTCTGTTTCATATTTTTCAGAGCAGGACCTTTTGCGGATGATGAACTTGGTGTCCGAAACCGTCCAACGAGTGAAATGGAGCATCAAGCAAAAATTTATTTTTGAATTGATGCTGATGAAACTGATTCAGATGGAAAATACGGTTCAGCTCAGCGATCTCATTAGGAAAATCGAATCGATGGAGCCTAACGAGAACAATAGCTCCGAGCCGGCATTAAAAAAAAAAGTTAATTCCGTAGCGACAACAGCCTATACGAACGCCTCTGTTCCGACTATTCAGAATATTACAACGCCAAATTTGAATCTTACGCAGGCGAAACCCTCATCAGGGTCTATGAATATTGAAGTCGGCATACCACAGGTCGAAAGCAAATGGGGCGCAATACTCAGCAAGGTCAAGCTGGAAAAAATTCGTGTCGGAGCTATATTGGAACATGCGTTTCCTGCAGAAATTATTCAGGATGTACTCCATGTGGGCTTTACACACAATGACTTCACCGGGTTTCACATTGAGATCATTCACAAAGAAAGAGAATATCTGTCCAAAGTAATGAAGGAGTTTCTCGGGCAACGGCTGCACATTCAATGCGATTTAAAAAGAATAGCTGAAAAAGGCTATCGGGAATCCATTCTGAGCGAAACGACGGAGGATCACTATCCCGTAGTGGAAAGCGTTAATCAAGCGACCCCTACATCTGATAATTCTCAAAAGGATAGAGTGGAATTATTTAAACATATTCGGGAACTCGAACAGAAGGATCCTTTGAAGCGTTTGATAGAAATCTTTGATTGTGAACTGATTGAAGTATCTCATAAAACGAATACATAAATCTACAACGAAAGGCAACGAATAAGAGCATGATGAAAGGATTTGATATGAAGAGCCTCATGCGTGAGGCTGAAAAAATGCAAAAAGAGATAGAAAAGCAGCGGACGGAATTAGAACAGGTTCTTGTCGAGGGCTCGTCCGGCGGGGGTATGGTCAAAGTGAGCGTCAATGGCAATATGAAGATTCAATCGATAAAAATTGACAAAGAAGCAGTTAATCCGGCTGAAGTCGACATACTGGAAGACATGATTTTGTCGGCGATCCATAATGCAGTTCAAAAGGCGGAGGAGATTTCGAATGCAGAAATGAGCAGGGTCACGGGCGGCTTATTGCCCAATATGAAATTACCGAACAAATAATACTTAGAAACTGTTATGCAATATACATCGGAGTCATTAGAGCGGCTCATAAACGAATTTTCAAAACTTCCAAGCATTGGCCGCAAGACGGCTCAGCGGCTGGCGTTTCATTTGCTGAAGCAACCCAAAGAAGATGTGCTAGTTCTGTCGAAGGCGTTGATTGACATAAAAGAAAAGATCGGCCGTTGTTCTGTTTGTTTCAATGTAACCGAACAAGATCCCTGCGTTTTATGTACCAATCCAAAACGCGACCGGCATACGAT